>PKYU01000323.1 GCA_003132765.1 Chitinophagaceae bacterium
TATTCCTGTCGGGACTACAAAAAAATTCCTATTCAATCTACATAAGGAATCGCTAAAAAACATAAAATGAAATTACTAAATGTTTTAATTAAATATCGGTTGCATCTGGGTATTTTTTTTCTTTTGCTGGCGATTTTTGTTAACGTTGAAACGAGCTTCTGGCCTTCTTTTATTTTATACTTAATTTCCCTTGTTTTAATAGTTGGTCATTTTATTTTTGGCCCTATGAGGCTTATTCAGGGCTATATGGAAAGCGGTGATATGGAAGGAGCTCAAAAAGTAATTGATTCTATCTGGTTTCCGGGTTTGCTCATAAAACCGGTAAGGTCGGTTTACTTTACCTTAAAAGGTAACCTTGCTATGGTAAACGAAGATTATGAAAACGCAGAGGCACATATGAAAAANNCGATGAAGGAAGCTGAAGGCGCCAATAAGTTGCAGTTAGGAATGCTTGCTATGCAAAAAGGAAACATGAGGGAATCAGAAAACTATATACGCCAGGCTATTCGCTCTGGTCTTCCTGATAAAGAAAATCAAGCGGCTGCATACCTGCAGCTTTCTTCCATAATGATCAATAAGAGAGAATTTCGAGCCGCCAAAGAATATTTCAGAAAAGTGAAAGCTTTAAAACCGACTACTCCTCAAATAGTTGACCAGATAAAACAGATGGAAAAATATATTTCATGAATGCCGGGATAGCTCAAAGTTAATAGCAATTATCATTTTTCTCCCTTAAAAAATCCCAGTTCTGACAATATCTTATTGGTAATATTCATCCTAACTGTTTTCATATCTATATTTTTTTCTGGTGATTTCACCAGCGTTACAAAAAAGAAAACATGACGGTTTTCTTCGATCCAGCCGACTACCCATCCAATTGAATGGCCTTTTTCATCAAAACCCCATCCGGTTTTNNTGAGCTTATACAATGTATTATCTTCCTGTAGCATTACATCCCTTACAATTTGCTGGGACCTTTTAGTAAAAGGGAGTTTGTCAAAGTACAATTGATAAAACATTCCAAGTTGTTCATCAGGTGATATTTTCAAAGTATTGTCCAGCCAAAAAGAATCTATTGGGCCACTGATATTCATATTACCGTAATGCAAACTATCTATCCATAATTTCATGGTATCTTTTCCTATTCTTCGTGCAACTTCCTGGTAATAAGGAACAGAAGATACTTTAAACGCTTCCTGCATTGTCAGATCTTTATTCCAAGCATCATTCCACCTTTTTACCCCATCCCATTTTATTACCATTTTTTCATCAATAATTTTTCCTGTTTCCAGGCCGATAAGTGAATTAACAATTTTAAAAGTTGAGGCCGGTAATAATCTTTGAGTATCCAGTTTCATATTATAAACTGTAATCTGGCCTGTTGCATTATCCAATAAAGAGAAGCATCCATCAACATGAGCAGAGTCAAAGTACTTTTTAAGGTTGTTGTCAACATGGGCATTATTAACAGCGCAGGAGGCAAAAATCATTAGGAAGGCTATCGCTAACCCGGGGAATCTACTATTCATAAATGATTATTCAGAATTTTAAAATTTATTGATTATGGAAGTTTTGAAAAGTGCGTTGCGGTAGCTGAAAGCGCTTCATAAAAATCGTTTCCATATTTTCTGATCAACGCATCTCTTAGAAAAACAAATACAGGCACTTTTTGCTTTTTACCCAGGCTGCAGGCAGCCTGGCACAAATCTTCGCGTGGTTCATAATTAACGAGATCAGTTTTAGTCTTTTTACTCTTTTTTATTTTTATCGGAAAGAGATGGCAGCTCAAAGGCTTTTTCCAACTTGTTTTTCCATCTTTATGGGCCTGCTCAATTCCGCATTTTACGACACCATCCTCTGCCTTTATTCCATAAGCGCACATGCCGGAACCAAGTGTGGGAGTGACCCAGCCAAATTGAGTGTCATAAATATATTTTCCCCCATTTTCAATTACCGAAATAGATTCCCTGGTAAGGTAAGGATGCACAAACTGATAAGCGTTTTTCAATTCCTCTAACTCCTGTTTCTCCAGTGGTGCCCCTGCATCTCCATCTACACAACACCCTCCTTTACATTTAACAAGGTCACATACAAACTGTTCTTCTATTACCTGGTTACTTACCAATACATCACCAATACTAATCATGCGACAAAGATACTGTGAGGAAAATTACCTGTATAAAATAGGGGCTATTTGATTTTTCAAAGCTGCCGACTATTTCCATTTGAGTGTATTGATAATGTGCTTCATATCCTCCTGCAAAAAATTGCTTACAGGCTTAAGTGAATCCTCATTAGGTGCAGCATTGAAGTATAAGGCACCCCGCAGAAAATTATGTACTGTATCAGACAATAAAAATTGCTTAGCCGTAGCTACATTGCCGGAAAGCCGGAAAAAAATGCCACTTATATTGTTTGGCGTATGCATGATGCTATCCTCAATAGAGGATGCTTTTATATCATTTTTGTAAGTTAGTTTATAGGAGTCATTCACCATATTTTGGAAAGAATTTATGCCTACTGAATCCCGGTAGCCGCCACCGGGCGCCTTTACTTTATAAACAGATTTACCCCCAATAATTTTATAACTAAAAAATATTTTACCATTAAAAGTCGGAAAATCTATATTTATTGTATAAGGATTTGATGTGGCACTGTCAAAATATGCAGAACCTTTTTCTATATTGGCATACACGGGGTATTCAAAAGAAAAAGGAAAACCAGGATCATCGAACTTTACATAATCTCTTTTCGGGAAATCTATTTTAAGATATCCCTGTTTTTTGGAAGTATAGGTAGAGTTGCAACTAATCAACATACAGTTCAGGAATAAAAAAGAAAATACCTGCATTTTATTTTTTACATTATTCAATTTGAGCATTTTCATTTTTTTGCAAAATAATTTTAACCTTTTCAATCCGGTTTTTATTAATTACCAATGGTACAAACGAGAACCCCTCTGCGGTAATGGTTTCGTTGACCTGGGGAAATTCGCCGGCAATCTCCAAAACAAGCCCTGCAAGTGAGTCACTGTCTCCCCTGATTTTATCAAAAGTTTCGACAGGAATATGAAGCGCTTTACATACATCATTGATCATTGTTTTCCCTTCAAAGATATAATTGTAATCATCTATTTTTTTATTGATACTTTGTTCATCATCGAATTCGTCCTGAATATCTCCAATGATTTCTTCCATAACATCTTCCAGTNNTACAACTACTGCAAAATGAATCCGCTTATTTCTAAAATCCTGAAGAAGGTCTTCGATAAGTTTTTGCTCATGAACATAATATACCGGTCGCATCAGCGGGTGCCAGTCAAGATTTTCGTCTTCAAGATAAGGAAGCATGTCTTTGGTGTGAAGAATACCGGTAATTTCATCCAGGTTATTTCTATAAACCGGCACGCGGGAATAATGCATTTCCATCACCTTATTTTTAAAATCATGAAAATTTGTATTAAGCTCAACCCCACTAACGTCCAGACGTGTACGCATTACTTGCTTCACAGTTGTATTTCCAAATTTCCGGATAGCCTTTAGAATCTGCTTTTCTTCTATGGTTGCTTCATGGTCAGGTAAAAGGTCAATAGCATACTCAAGTTGTGAATCATCCATCCTTGCAGATCCTGAATGGAAGCCTTTTTCAATGGTGTCGCTCATTTTCACTAGCCGGTTACTGATTCGAAAAAAAATACTATGAAAAATTTCAATTAGCAAAGATGAAGTTGAAGCAAACCATATCTTATGGTGTGTCGCCCAAACCTTAGGTAACACTTCACCAAACATGACAAGCATAGAAGTAACTATTACCACTTTAATAATAAATACTACTATTCCTGTTAAACCCTGGTAATCAATCCAACTGCTGATTAAGATATTTGATATAAGGATAATACCAATATTTACAAGACTGTTAGAAATAAGCATTGATGCAAGCAGTGTCTTCGGATTCTCGAGTAACGTAACTATTTTTTTAAAAGAGGGTTGCTGCTTTGTCTTAAGCAAATTGATGTCCTTAATAGTAAGGGAAAAAAATGCAACTTCAGAACCCGCAACTAAAAAAGAAACCAGGAAAAGAACTATGACAATAAAAAGAAGTATAGTTGTAGCAGCAGGCGTAATAACCAGGAAATGAAGCAGGTTTTGAGTTTGAAGGAGCGCCGAATAATAATCCAATTCAAAAAGTTTTTATTAGAGATGCAGCGGGTATAGGTAAATAATCTGCTGTTATTAATTTAAAAGGGAAGTTTTTCTGAACCATCATCAGTTGGAGGC
Source organism: Chitinophagaceae bacterium (assembly GCA_003132765.1). Classification (GTDB taxonomy): domain Bacteria; phylum Bacteroidota; class Bacteroidia; order Chitinophagales; family Chitinophagaceae; genus Ginsengibacter. Next base: position 4,278 of record PKYU01000323.1, read on the forward strand.
ATTTCGCTTCCAGGTATACTTTCATGTCCGCCTTCCAATCCAGGTTGGCTGCTTTCAGAGCGTTTATCCAGCATGATCAGGTTGTCAGCAATAATTTCAGTTGCCACTTTTTTATGATGATCCCTGTCTTCCCAATACCGGGTTTTTAATCTGCCTTCTATATAAACCAGGCTGCTCTTATGCAGGTATTTCTGAGCCAATTCCGCAAGACCCCGCCATAATACAACAGTATGCCACTCTGTTTGGGAAATAAGTTTTCCGGTTTTGTCTTTATAAGTTTCAGTTGTAGCCAGCGGAAATTTTGCTACCGGAATGTTACCCTCCAGGTATTGAATTTCAGGGTCTTTTCCAAGATTCCCAATCAGAATCACTTTGTTAACACCTCTCATAGTACCATATTTTCTCCCGAAGGCGAATTTGCCTTTAACAAATTTAAAGATACATTTTAATCTTTCAAGTAGGAAGAGATAAATTTAGGAAATGGCAAAGTTGCCAGCCCTTTTGGAGAAACCATTTTATATTTATTTAGCGGCTTCTGCATCGTTTTCAACGTAATATGAAAAAATCGCCCAAAAATAAGTTGATGTGTTAGTTTTTGTTTAAATATTTGAGAGATTTTGTCAATCCTGTAATTCCTGCTTCTAATAAAATCAGTAAATTTTGATGATTCCAAAAATTCTTCATCAGGTAACATGTTATCAGTTTCCATAAGGATGAATTCAAAAAGATTTTGCCAGATATCTTTTTCTGTCCTTTTATTTACAAATACCTTCCCCCCATGGCTGATTACCAGGTAATTAAAAAAACGATGCCTCATTTTTATTTTGTTTTCTTTTAGCGGTAACCGGTAAACCATTTTTTGTTGATAAGCGACACATCTTTTCTGTAACTGGCATTCTGCGCATAAAGGCAATGCGGGCTTGCAGATAACTGCGCCAAAATCCATTATGGACTGGTTGTATATACCAGGATTTGATTTGTCCAATAATTCTTCGGCGAGGGCTGCAAATATTTTTTTCCCTTTTGAATTATTTACAGCTAACTGCATTCCAAAAAATCTGGACAATATCCTGTACACATTACCATCAACAACCGCATAGGGTTGGTTAAAAGCAAAAGAGGCAATAGCTGCAGCAGTATAGGAACCTATTCCTTTTAGAGCTAAAATGTCTTTGTACTTGTCAGGAAACTGTCCGCCAAGCTCCCTGTTAATATATTTTGCAGTTTCAATCAGATTCCGGCAACGGCTATAATAACCCAGACCTTCCCAAAGTTTGTATACCTCCTGTTCCTTAGCTGAGGCAAGGCTCCTTATATCAGGCCAGGCCCTTGTAAAGCGGTTATAATAGCCTAAACCCTGCTGTACCCGGGTCTGTTGAAGTATAATTTCACTTACCCAGACCTTATAAGGGTCATGCTCTCCTTTCCATGGCATTTCACTTTTATTTTGATTTCTATTCCATTTTATTAAGTTTTCAACAAAAAATTTCTTATTTTTCATTAATTATTAGTGTGTAAAGATTTTACGATTGATAATTTAAGCAAATATGCACTCAAATTTTTTCACTTTTAATGCTATAATAAGTAAAATTTGTTGCTAACCTGGCAAAGCATTTTTTTAGTTGGAAAATCAAAAAANNTTAATTCAATTTCAATTTAACAAAATGAGAAAAGCAGATTTAATTAATCAAATTTCAGAAAAAACAGGAATCCCTAAAGTAGATGTTTTGGTAACTCTTGAATCTTTATTCAAAGAAGTAAAAGAATCTTTGGGTAAAGGAGAAAATATCTATATCAGGGGATTTGGAAGTTTTATTACCAAGAAAAGGGCCGCAAAGATCGGGAAAAACATAAAAAAGAATATAGCGGTAGAAATACCGGAACATTACATACCTGCATTTAAACCTGCCAAAGAATTTGTTCAGGATATTAAACAACGGAATAGAAACAGGACAACTCAATAGTTGTACTTTTGCGTCGGAATAAAAAAATCTCCATTTATTAAAAATTGAATACACGAATTTTATTGGCCTCAGGTGGCCTGTTACTTTTATTTGCCATCCTGTTTTTTGGAAAAAATACTACTCCTAAAGAGGACTTTACTTCTCCCATTCAAATGGCACCTCAATTTAATATTGAAGAGGCTATTACTAAAGATAAACAACGAATTACACCCCCACAGCTAATTTATGTATCAAATATTGAAAATAGNNACGCTTATTATTTAAGTGAAGCAGCCAAATTGGATAATTCCGAAAAAAACCTCACCTTTGCAGCCCGCTTGATTTTAGAGAACATGAAAAGGGAGGACAGTATCAATGTCAAAGCGTGGGAAGCCTCGACTGCCGCCACCCTTTTTGAAAAAGCTCTTTTATTGGACCCTGAAAATGATGATTTGAAAGTTGGGCTTGGCAGTTGTTATATTTATGGACAGGGAATGGCAGGAGATCCACAGCAAACCATGAAAGGAATTCAACAATTGCTTGAAGTGGTTCGCAAAGACTCTAATAATATGAAGGCGCAATTAGTGTTGGGAATTGGAGCTGTCATTTCGAACCAGTTCGACAAAGCGATTCAAAGGTTAAATAAAGTTGTAGCGTTTAACCCGCAAAATCTGGAGGCTGTTTCGTGGCTGGCTGATGCATATGCAGGGGAAGGAGACAAAGTAAATGCAACAAAGTGGTACGAACACACGAAGCATTTGGTAAACAATCCTGCATTCAGTAAAGAGGTAGATGAAAGAATTAAAGCTTTAAATACAGCGCAATAATTATTCTTGAAATTCACAATATTGCAACATTGAGGTTGGAAAGAAAATTTATTTTTTCAAACTTCTCTAATTATAAATTATTTAAAATACTTACTTATGCCATGTGGTAAAAAAAGAAAACGCCATAAAATCGCTACTCACAAGCGTAAAAAGCGTTTAAGAAAAAATCGCCATAAAAAGAAGTAAATCCTTATTTTTACGGACTGTGCCGGTAATAACCAGCCTCTTCCTGAAGCCCCTTCCATATATTTAAGAAATTAATTAAAAGTTTTAAGTTGAATAAGGAACTTATTATAAATGCTGCCCCACAGGCGGTAGAAATAGCCCTGCTTGAGGATAAAAAACTCGTAGAGTTGCATAACGAAAATGCAAATGCCAGCTTTGCTGTTGGTGATCTGTATTTAGGTAAGGTGAAAAAATTAATCCCTGGCCTGAATGCTGCTTTTGTGGATGTTGGCTTTGAAAAAGATGCCTTCCTGCATTATACTGACCTAAGCCCTTACGTACGTTCCATTCTTAAATTTACAAGAATGGCACAAAATGATAAATCTGAGGCCGGATTTAATTTCCCTGAAATGGGTGCAGAACCGGAAATTATTAAGACCGGTAAAATTTCTGAAGTATTAAATGGTAAGCCCAATATCCTTGTCCAGATTCTTAAGGAACCGATTGCTGCAAAGGGTCCGAGACTAAGCTGTGAATTATCCCTCCCTGGCAGGTACGTTGTACTAACTCCCTTTAATGATATAATTGCTGTTTCCCGAAAAATTCATTCTTCAGAGGAGAGAAAAAGGCTCCAGAAAATTATTGAAGCAATAAAACCAAAAAATTTTGGGGTAATCGTTCGTACCGCTGCTGAAGGCAAACACACTTCTGAGTTGCATGATGATCTGTTATCTTTAATTCAAACCTGGAAAAATATTCAGAAAAATTTGAGCGGCGCAGTTGCCCCTTGTAAGATCATGAGTGAAGAGGGTAAAACCAACAGCATTCTCAGAGATTTACTTAATGTAGACTTTAATAAAATAGTTGTTAACGATAAGAATATATTCAACGATACCAAGGCATACCTTCAAAAGATAGCTCCCGAAAAAACTGAAATACTTTCTTTCCACAGTAACGGTTCTCCTGTNNAACACGGCAGGTAAAGGCTTCATTTGGTAAAACGGTAAACCTGCCAAGTGGCGCTTACCTGATAATTGAACACACCGAAGCTTTGCATGTAATTGATGTAAACAGTGGCTACAAAAGTGTGGGTAACAACCAGGAGCAAAATGCTTTTGAGACAAACCTGGAAGCAGCAGCTGAAATTGCCCGTCAGCTGCGCCTTCGTGATATAGGTGGAATTATAGTTGCCGATTTCATTGATATGAAACTGCTGGAAAACAAGAAAAAGCTTGTGGAGCAGATGGAACAATTTATGCGTGCAGACAGGGCAAAACATGCGGTACTTCCCATAAGCAAATTTGGACTGATGCAAATTACCAGGCAGCGAATGAAACCTGAGATGAACATTAATACTTCTGAGGTTTGTCCGAGTTGCGATGGAACAGGTAAAATTTCTTCCACTCTTGTGCTGGAGGACGAAATCGAAAAAAATTTAAGCTACCTGATAATGCAGAAACATACAGGCCTTACTGTGGAAGTGCACCCGATACTACATGCATATTTAACGAAAGGTTTCCCATCAAAACGCCTTGCCTGGAGGTTGAAATACAAGCAAAGAATTGCAATAAAAGCCAATAGCAACTACCATCTTACCGAATTTCATTTCTATGATAAGAGTGATGAAGAAATAAAGTTGTAGTTTTCGTGGCTTAATTCAAATTGAATTTTTGTACAATTCCTTTCAGAAAAAATTTTCCGCTATAACTCGCTTTCATTCTTCTTATGAATATGTCAATATCAAACAGATTCCCGCTGCCTTATTCTTGCAATTGAAACCACCATTTTCCGTGGTGCAAATCGAACTGAATTTGCAAGGATATAATTCTTTACTCCATGGATGGCAGTCATTTTATTTTTCATCATAGCCTTATACCCAAACAAGGCAACCTCGGCTGATGTGGGCAATTTTTTCCCTTTAACTAATTTACTTTCCTCTAGCTTCGCCGCAGCCCGGAAGCCGCTTTCTGAAGCACCCGGATATAAGCAGGTAACATTTACAGCAGAACCTCTTACCTCCTTATAAATAGCTTCGCTGAAAAGTTGGACATAGCTTTTGGTAGCATAATACACTGCCATGATTGGGCCAGACTGAAAGGCTACAGTGGAAGCAACATTTAATATTTTACCTGACTTTCGTTGCACCATATGCGAAAGAAACAGGCGGCACATTTTGGTCAAAGATTTTACATTCAGATCAATCATTTCCTGTTGCCATTCGCATTTCAATCATATGTTTTTGAAAACCTACTTTTTCGTAAGCCTGGATAGCGATGGAATTGTTATAATAAACATCCAGTCTCATTTCGGTGATATTTTTAGATATACTCCAGGCTTGCAATGCTTCAATTATTTTTTTATTTACCCCGATCTCACGGTATTCCGGTTCCACATACATAAAACCTAAATAAGCATGTTTGGGATGCTGTAAGTAGTGTTTTGAATTTTCTATTCTTGCATATCCTGAGCCAATACTTTTACCTTCAAATTCTGCTACCAACAGTTCAATATGAGAGGAATTGATCATTTCTTCAATGTTGTAATAAGTAATGGGCTCCGCCTGTAGGGTTGTATCAAATGGCCTTTCAGTCCAAATGACTCCCTGTTCAAAACGAAGCAGGGTTTCCATATCTGATAATGCAGCTTTTCTTATTATTATCTTATCTGTAACTGGTGTATTTTTCATTTTCGATTCAAAAGGTAAAATAATTGTTTTTAATATTTGCCAAAATTAAACAGGACAGTAAAAAAAAGTATAAGCTTTGCAATAATTAATATTATATAAAAAATATGCTACTTAGTTTTATAGGTAAAAATCCGTCTAGTAAAAATTTGGAAAGAATTAAGAAGTCGCCAAACTATAAAAAGGAAGATTTTGGAAATATATCAGATACCCCAATGATAGTTGAAGGAACATCCTATTTTGATCTGCTGAAAAAAGTTGTAAATAAGCCACCTGATTCGAAACCTTCATCAATATTGCCTTCTGTAAAAACTGATCTGAAAAATATTATAAGTGATAAGCCATATATAATTTGGTTTGCCCACTCTTCTTATTTAATAAAAATTGATAATAAAAATATTTTAGTAGATCCTGTTTTCAGCGGCCATGCTTCGCCGATATCTTTTATGGTAAAATCATTTAATGGAAGTGATGTATATACATCAGATGATCTTCCGGAAATTGATTATTTGATTTTGACCCATGATCATTATGATCACCTTGATTACAAAACNNACAATCATGAAACTGAAAACAAAAGTAAAATCCATTGTATGCTCTTTAGGTGTATCTTCTCATTTGATTCATTGGGATTTTGATGAAAATTTGATAAATGAAATGGATTGGTGGCAAACGAATAAGTTAACCGACAATATACATTTTACTGCTACACCTGCCAGGCATTTCTCAGGCAGGGGGCTTGTAAGAAACAAAACCTTTTGGTCTTCCTTTATTCTAAAAACGCAATCGTATAATTTATTTCTTGGCGGTGACTCCGGGTATGATTTTCATTTTAAAGAAATAGGTGAAAAGTTCGGACCATTTGATATTGCCATCCTGGAGTGTGGCCAATATAATTGCGCGTGGCCTTTTATACACATGATGCCTGAGCAAACAGTTCAGGCCACAATAGATTTACATGCAAAAGTATTACTCCCTGTTCATTGGGGTAAATTTTCCCTAGCTTTGCATCGCTGGAAAGAACCAATAGAAAGGGCTCTTGCAGCAGCTACTTTACAAAATCTTAAAGTTACCACTCCAATGATCGGGGAAACTGTAATTGTGGGTGAAAACTATCCTGGTAAGGAATGGTGGAATTCATAAAATAATCAACAATCAGTAATCAATAATTATTAATAAACATCCTATTTATACCCTTGTGCCTGCAACAAAAATAACTCGGCATATCTACCGTTTTTATGTAACAATTCTTCATGGCTGCCAATTTCAAGTTGCTGTCCTTTATCAAGCACCAATATTCTGTCTGCCATCCTAACGGTTGAAAAACGATGAGAGATCAGCACGGCTGTCTTTCCTTTCGAAAGTTCTGCAAAACGCTGAAATACCTGGAATTCTGCACGTGCATCCAAAGAGCTGGTAGGCTCATCAAGTATTAATAATTGCGCTTCTTTCATATAAGCTCGTGCCAGTGCTACTTTTTGCCATTCACCTCCGCTTAGCTCCACACCATTATTAAAGCGACGACCTAATGCCTGATCATATTGGTCCGGTAATTTATTTGCCAGTTTGTGAGCTAAACTTTTTTCAGCAGATTCTTTAATAAGGGGACGATTGTGTTGCTCATCAATATTGCCTACTGCAATATTTTGAGCAAAGCTCATTTGGTATTTTAGATAATCCTGGAATATAATGCCTGTTTGTTTTCTAAGATCTACAATATCATATTCGCGTAGGTCAATCCCATCAAGCAGGATGCGGCCTTCAGTGGGATCGTATAAACGTGCAAGCAATTTTACCAATGTTGTTTTTCCGGCGCCATTCTCACCAACCAGTGCCAGCTTTTCACCAAAATGTAATGTAAAATTTAAATGGCGGTTCGCCCACGTTTCACTGTTATGATATCGAAATCCCACATTTTCAAATGTGAATCCCTGTTTTATAGGATTGGGAAAGAGAACTGGTTTTGCAGCTACCGCAATCTTTGGTTTTATTTCAAAAAATTCAAANNCGCTTGAGAAGCGGGATAATATACCTTCAAGCAAACTTCTTAACTGTCGGAAAGAGCCGGCAAGGAATGTAAGCGTACCAATTGTTATTGCACCTTGCACGGTTTTTATGATGATTACTATATAGGCAGTGTAATAGCCGATACTTCCGAGTAATGCAAATAAGGTACCCCAGGATGCCCGCCTGAGAGAAAGTTTTTTATTATCATCATAAAATTTATTGCTGAGTTCTTTGAAACGGTCAATTAAAAATCCTGAAAGATTAAACAACTTAACTTCTTTGGCCGTTTCATCACTGGCGCCGAGATAGCGCATATAATCAAGTTCCCTGCGCTCAGGCGTTTGTCCGCGTGTAAGCGCATAGCTTCGGTCATTAAAATAGGATTCTCCTAAAAAGGCCGGAACAATGGCTACTAATAAGAGTAAAATCAACCACGGGTTAAATGCCATTAAGCCAACGGCAAGAAAAGCCATGGTAATGAGGTCTTGTACCTGGGTAAGAATTTGGGATAATAAAATCGTTCTTCCAATGGTTTGTTGCCTGGCTCTCTCCAGTTTGTCGTAAAAGGCAGAATCTTCAAACTGGTCAAGATCAAGCGTGGCAGCATGCTCCATTATTTTTACTGAGGTATGATTGGAGAACAGATCTCCTAATAAACTATCAACTAATAAAGTAGCGCGGCTTAATGCATCTGAGATAATTGCCANNTTGGTAACCGGTATAGCAGAGCGGATTAATCTTAAGATAGCATTGAGAATAGTATACCAATGATTGGTTTCCCAAACCAGTTTAAAAAACCTGGGAAGGTTTCCAAGTGCTGCAAACTTTTCTTTGAGGGTAGGTGTCGGAAGTGTGTTTACGTTAGGTCTCGCCATCCTTACTATAATTAAGTTGCGAAATTAAGTCAATTGTTTAGTTACTTTCGGCTATAACCCTAAAGGTGAGATTTATTCTAGGTTCCAAAATCTTTTTTGTTTTGGGTAAACTATGGAGCCAGTTTTGTTGGGTAGTTCCTTTCATTTCCAGGAAACTACCGTTTTCTAATAAAAGCGAACGGGTTTCTTTGGATAGTTTATGTTTAAAAGAAAATTTCCTTACAGCGCCAAAACTGAAAGAGGCAATAGGAGAATTTTTTTCGATTGATTTTTCATCATCACTGTGCCAGCCCATTCCTTCTTCGCCGTTATGATACAGATTTAATAAACATGAATTGAAATTTGTTTGGCAAAAATCATCTGCCATATGCTTTAGCTCTGTTAATTCTTTTATCCACGGCAAAGTCTTTTTGGTTGAATGGGAATAAGTGTATTCAATATTATTTTCTCCATACCATGCTACTTTTCGTTTAGTAATTATTTTTTTGCCAAAAATGGTTACTTCATCATGTCTCCATTCAATATTATTTAGTAGTTTATCTAAATATTGTTGGGACTCTTTAAAGGTAAAAACTTTGCCAAAATAGATAGCTTCACCATCGGATGGTAATAAATTTACCAAGATTTCTTTATCAAATAATTCCATTTTCCCTTTCAATATTTATTCCCATACCATATACCAAAAGTCTATAGGCTTTCAGCGATATTTTTTACAGATTAACTCCTGGTTAAATTTTCCAAGTCTTTAACCTGAAATAATTAGAATTGTTGCGAATATTTTCAAAGTCCCGGAAATTTACTTTTAAAATATTCTCAAGTATTATGAACGTGGAAAAGCCAGAAATATGTAAAATATTTTTGATTTTTAATTTTTAGATAATTAAAAAGGTTAACTTCTTAGAATATTACCAAAATACATTAAACAATGCTACGAAGAAATTTTATAGTTTTATCAACATTTGCTGCTGCTGCTGTTAGCCTGCCATTGTTAAAATGCACAAGTGCTGATCCGGAACTGGATAAGAAACTTGCTATTCCGGAAATCGAGTCTCAACTTATTGATGAAAATAGCATAAAAGACATAGGTAAGAAATATGGTTCTTCAAATCCCAATGACTATTCTGAAAAATCACTTGAACAGGAACTTAAAAAAGGGATTGAAGGTAAATCTGTTACCTCCGGCACTCCTTTAAANNTAATTAATAATTCAAAATAAAAAATAATTATGCATACAGATGCCAGAGAATTAGCCGGCAATTCGATTATTGAAGGTGATATATGTATTATCGGTGCAGGCGCGGCTGGTATCAGTATTGCGCTCGATTGGATCAATACACCCTATAAAGTTATTTTGCTCGAAGGGGGTGGCTTTGAATATGATGACCGGGTGCAGGAACTGTATGCAGGAAAGACAACCGGTCAGCGTTATNNGCGTTATTATCCATTAAAATCTGCCAGGCTGCATTATTTTGGCGGTACAACCGGTCACTGGGCAGGTTTCTGTTCCACCTTTGATGAAATTGATTTTGAAAAACGGGGTTGGATCCCGCACAGCGGTTGGCCCATCACCCGGAAGGACCTTGATCCTTTTTATTTGAGGGCTCAAAAAAACCTTGAATTAGGTCCATATGAATACGACTGGAAAGAGTGGCAAAAAAATGACCCTGAACTCAAGCCAATTATGAAGGACGAATCAGTAGTTTGGAATAAACTCTGGCAGTTTAGTCCACCTACAAGATTTGAAGCCAAATACAAGGATGCAATCCTGAAAGCAAAAAACATTCATTTATATACTTATTCCAATGTAGTGGATATCAATGCCAATGAAAACGTTACTTACATTAACCAGGTTGCCATAAAGAATTATACAGGTAAGGAACATACGGTTAAGGCAAAACATTTTATTCTGGCATGTTGTTCTATTCAGAATGCAAGGGTTTTACTGGCTTCTAATAAGCAGGCACCAAAGGGGCTTGGCAACGACAATGATAATGTTGGACGCTATTTCATGGAACACCTGGAAATAAATTCCGGTGAATTATGGCTTACAAAACCAGACCCGTTAAAATTGTATTCTTTAAATTATGGTACAACAAAAGCCCGATGTGAACTTGCCATTACAAAGCAACAACAGGAAAAGCATAAAATACTGAATGGCACTTCGTCATTAACTCCTCTGTTATTGGCCAAAAAAATGAAACCCATGATTGAAGTATGGAGTACCGAGGACCCTCAGAAAAATGCAACTGCACTCATGTCAAGTTTTGGAGATGTTCTAAAAGAGACCGAAAAAATATCGGCGGATGTGATGACAAAATCTTACCAGCTTTTCACCCGGGTAGAGCAGGCCCCCAATCCTGATTCACGGATTACCCTGGATACAGAAAAAGATTCCCTCGGTATGCCAAGAGCGACTTTACATTGGGTATTAACTCCGCTCGAAAAACACAGCATCCGAAAAATTTATGAAATCATCGGGCAGCAAATTGGCCGTGCCGGTGTCGGCAGGGTAAAAATGCTGGAATACCTGTGGAATGAAAATGATGATGCCTGGCCTGACTTCACCGGTGGCGGCTGGCACCACATGGGCACTACCAGGATGAGTGATGATCCCAAAAACGGGGTGGTAGATGCAAATTGCAAAGTGCACGGCATTGCCAACCTGCATGTGGCTGGTGCCGCCTGTTATGCAACTGCCGCTGCACCAAATCCGACACTTACGGTTGTTGCACTGAGCTTAAGGCTTTCAGATCATCTGAAAACGCTGGTTTAATGCTTTTTCCCGATTGTCCAAAATTCCATACTTAGGCAGATTTAGTCACTAGAGAAGGCTAAAATATTTGTTTGCCAAAACATTATTTTAATTTTTATATTTTCAGGCTATGTAGATATGTCCCTGGAGGAATCCTAATTATGGTTTGAATAACAAACCCTGTCTCCTCAAAACACATTTCACTCTTTTGATATTAATCAATAATTTTATTTTTTCCAAAACCCAAAATTATGTTTACCAATAAAANNTCTACTTATGCAGAAAAACTGGGTTATCCCAAAGGCGCGAAAGTTTTGATAATACATGTGGATGATGCCGGTATGAGTTATGATTCAAACGAAGGGGCTATTGAAGCTCTTACGAAAGGTGCCGCTTCCTCTACAAGTGTAATGATGCCGTGCCCATGGGTGCCCGGTTTTGTACATTTTTTAAAAAATCATCCGGAGATAGATGCAGGTCTTCATCTCACGTTAACCTCAGAATGGAAAGATTATAGGTGGGGGCCACTTTCAGGAAAGCCAGCTGTACCGGGTCTTGTGGATAAGGAAGGAGACCTATGGTCTACTGTTGCTGAAGTAGTACAGCATGCCACTGCTGATGAAGTGGAAAAAGAAATCAGGGCTCAACTTGACAGGGCCCGAATCATGGGTTTTGAGCCCACGCATCTTGATTCGCATATGGGCACCATCTTCGCTTCTCCTGCATTTCTATTGCGATATATTAAAATAGGAATTGAAAATCACATACCCGTTATGTTACCTGGAGGCAGGGATGTCCTAATCCAGCAGGAGGAGCATGCTTCTGATGCCATGATAGCCGAACTACGCCTTTTAGGAAAAACTTTATGGAACGCCGGACTACCCGTGTTGGATGACCTTCATAATTTCAGCTACGATTGGAAGATTCCTGACAGCATTGCCAATAATGATGAAAAACTTCGTGATTTAAGGACTAAAGAATATATAGAATCCTTGCAATTATTACAGCCCGGTGTTACGATGATGATCATGCATTGCACAGACCCATCCGAAACATTTAAATATATATCTGACTCAGGTCCGCTGCGAAAAGCAGACCTGCTGGCAATGCTCAATCCTGATTTTATAAAAGCCTTACAGGATAATGGAATTATTGTAGTAACCTGGAGAGAATTAATGGAAAAAAGAATGAAAGCAAAAGGCTAATGGAAATAACTTGCCTCCAATGAAAGAAGAATTTATCACAATTCATTTACATACTCTTACCTGGCAAGTTTTTCAATAATACTTTTATGTTGAGGAAAGGAATCCAATAAACGTGCCTTACTGGCTATTTCAAAATCAGCAAAATCAAAACCCGGCGCAACGGTACAACCTGCAAGACTAAACGAACTATCAGGAGCAGGTTCTGATGCGAACCATGTATTCGCTGGTACAACAAATTGAAATGTTTCGCCTTCAGCTAAATTACTACCCAATTTTATGCATAAATATTTCCCATCATTTTCAATTACATGTAACAACAAAGATTCTCCCGCATAGAAATGCCAGCACTCATCACTTTTTATTTTGTGAAAAACGGAGAAATCACCTTGTTCTAATAAATAATAAATGGCTGTTGAGAAACTACGTTCACCCTGGAATCTTCCTGGTAGGGCACTGGCAGAGATACATTCAGCAGAACGATAAGTTTCTTTAAAATATCCGCCTTCCGGGTGAGGCTTCAACTGTAAATGTTTAATGTAATAACCTGAATTCATTTTGCCTGCAAATATTCAGTGGGTATCGCTTTAAATGGTTCTATAAATATATTCTTATAAAAAATTTCTGCTCCTTCTGACTGAAGCTGAATTTTTCCTTTTGTCAGAGGAAGTATTTTCCCGTTTTCATTTTGTCTGGAATGATAAAGTACCATCATAACCTTTCCGTTTATCATTTGCACACTGGTATCTCCAAGGCAATATAGATCAAGTGTATTCCATTCACCCGTTGACTTTTCGGCATCGCCCTGTTTAATGCAATGTCTTCCAATAATGCTGGTTGCACTAAAAGTTTTCATTTCTCCATCGGGGTTATAAACATATTCACTATCTGATTTCTTAATCCCCGGAATATCTTCCATGCCCCCTGCTACACCCCAATAATCACCGCAGTTTCCTTCTTCCACCTGGAATTCCTGGGACCGCATCCACGCGCCATAATCTGCCCCGTTTTCTCCCACTGAAAAATACAACACACCGCTGTCTTTCTTTTTACCCTTCTTTTGACCCCAAATCAGCTTACCCCATTTAAACATTAATCGTAAATGAAAATTCTCATATTCCTTTTGCGTATAAAGGCAACCCCAGTTTTCGCCAGAAATTCGAATAACCATTTTCCCATCCTGATTTACAATTGTAAAAACATGGTTGGGATCAATATTCAATCCAAGCGGAATGGTGCTTAATTTCTTACCTGCATCATCTAGAAGAGGTCCAATATAGGTATTCCATCCTTTAAAATTTTCGCCATTGAATAAAGCGACTTCCATGTTATTTTGGGCAAATAACAGAAAGCTGCTGAGCAAAAACAGTATAAGTAAAATGGCATCTTTACGATAAAATTTCATATCAATCATTTTATTAAAGGTAAAGATTTCCCTTTTTTTGAAGAAAGGAATAAATAGAAACTTTTAAGATCGATTTATTAAAAAAGCATATTGAATTGTTAGCCAAAATCATGAACTATTCGATTTACTCTTGCCAATCAGTCCCGATAGGCGAACCCGGCGGAATCACTTCATGCAATTTATCAGGTTTTGCATCTTCTGGTTTTTTTATCCTTTGCAAGGCCAGCAGCAGATNNGCATTTTTTGTTGAGCCTCAATCCAGACTTTAAGGTTATTTATAGCTTTCAGGCCATCTGCCCTTGCCTGGAAAGAAGCTTCATTATCTATACTTAAAGCAAGCAGATAAGTTAGCAAAACCTGTTCAGTTTGTTGCTGTATCAGCTTTTCTATACCGGTCCTTCGTTTAGCCTTACACGTAACATCCACCAGGTAATTAATCATTTCATCCAAACTTAATCCGCCATTAACAGTATATTGCTCCATGCGGCTTACCCTTTCGCTGTTAAACAAAAAAGATAAAGGGAGATCTGCAGCAGTTTCTGCAGGGGCCAACGCATCAAAGGCAAGCCCTGTTCTTTTATGAAACAATTCCTGTGATTCGTTATAACCCGCAGGGCGTGGTGGAATCAATGATACTATGGTATGGGGTAACTTCAGAAATGAAGGATCAATGCAATCTGCAATTGCATGTAATGCCTTCAATTGTTCATCTTTTGAGATAGGCCGTGTTGCGAAGTGCCCGTCACCCCGAAGTGCATAGGTATAATCCAGGCCGCCAACAATTTTTGTAACTGCCTCCAGCTGATAACGGTGATAAAAATAAACAGGCACCAGCACATCTTCCAGCATGGCCATTGGCATTCCCGGGCGAATATTATTACCACCAAATTGTTCCAAAGCTTTAGCCCGCACTTTCATAATATTTTTTAATTCATCTATTATATTGCTTCCGTTATCCCACAAATGAGCATAAGGACTCACACTACCAGCGGGCCTTGCATCTTTATCCGTTAAAAAACGAAGACCACTTTTAAACGCAGTATTAAGGATAGTATTTAAGGAATCGCTTTCATTTGTTCTTGTTGGAAATTCCCTGTAGCCCCAGTCAATGGAAACTTTATCCCAGTCTCCTATTTTATTATCATATGCATTACTTAAATCTATTTCACCTTTTGCATTCAATGTGACCAGGGGACTCGGGTAATCCATAACACTCGAGCGATGAACAGCACTCGCTGTGTAATTGTGCATCAAGCCCAGTGTATGACCCACTTCATGTGCTGCCAGTTGCCTGATTCTTTCCAACGACATTTTCAACATTTTGTCATCAGCAGGTAATCCATTTGCAAACGGTGCTAATAAGCCAGTAGCGATCAAATAATCCTGCCTTACCCGTAATGACCCGAGAGATACAATACCTTTAATGATCTCTCCGGTTCTTGGGTCAACTATTGATGCACCATAACTCCATCCCCTCATAGACCTGTGAACCCAGTTGATAACATTATAACGGATATCCATAGGGTCAGCGCTATCCGGTAATATTTTTAACTGGAAAGCATTTTTATAACCGGCGGCTTCAAAGGCCTGGTTCCACCAACCGGCGCCNNTCTGATTGGTTCCGGTACACCATTATCCACATAATAAATGATTGGATTAACTGCTTCGCTTAAAGATGCATTTGGATCTTTCTTTTGAAGGCGATGCCGGCATGCATAATATTTTACTATTGGTTCTGATACCGGTGTACTATAATCATAATAAGAAATATCTTCAAAGCTTGACCGGGGATCAAATACTCTTGGCTCATAATTATTATCCGGTAATTGCACGAAGGAATGGTGCATGCGCAATGTAATGGCATCCGGCGAAGGTGTTACAGAGGCAACATTATTGCCGGCGCTACCATCGCTATTAACAAATGTAATGGTAGCTTCCAACTCGGTATTCAATGGAAAGTTCTTTGATTGCTGCATAAACATAGCACACCTCGATTTATCAAGGGTGTAATGTCCCTGCTTATCCCTGCTAAGCGTATTCGAAACATTCATGGCATCACGCAATAAAAAGTCAGTGGCCTCTACTAACACAGCATTGTCTGTTGCCGCTTCAGCAACAAAGCCCCAAATTGCAGACTGGGCAAAAGATTCATCTACTGCACGTTTTTCGTTAGCATCATTTGTTACGGCTCTATAGCCATAATTCGGCTGAATGATTAATATCTTATTCCCAATTTTTTCAAATTTTACAATCCGGGTACTGCCAGTCAATCCCCTGTCAAGACCAATATCATTAGAGCCTAGGCCTGCCGGTAAGGAGGTTTGATATAATACTTCCGTATCCAGTTTATTTATTTCAAGCCATATTTTACCATTGTTTCCATCCCAAAAGAAATTGAAAAAGCCTTCATACTTTTTCATGTCTTTGGTTTTATCAGCAATCGTTGGGAGCTTCTGGGAATTTGCAAATAATGGAAGCAGCAGAAAAAACTTGAGGAACTTTCTCATGGCATTTAATTTGATTGCATTAAAGATAATGACTAAAATAAGGAGAACCGCAGTAGCAGGTTTTCATTTTTATAAGAAACTGGGCGGAAGTTTATTAATTGATTTTGCGGCATCAAATAATCTCATCCTGTAAGCATTCATAGCAGTATTACCCAATTTCTTTATCTGGCGGTTATTTACAATTACGCCAACAGGTGCGCCGATTATTGGTATCATTTGGGCCATCTTGGCTATGTCCAGGTAATCCCTGTATTCCTGCTGAAAATTTCTCCAGTCAAACTGGTTAATATCTTCCCGCAAGTCTTTCTGTTTTATTTCCCAATTCTCCATTTCCTGGTAAACTTCTTTTCGAAAAATATGGCTAGAAAAAGCCAGTTCAAAAATATGCAGGATGTATACCCTTTCTTTATAATCATCTACATCAAAACCATATATGGCGGCAATATCAAATAATAATTTTATTTTAATACCTAATAAAACGGGGAAGTCAGCAAGACCAAGCAATATGCCGCCAGCACCTGTAATACCGCCTTCCACTGCCGCAGTTTTCCTATAAATATCTATCTTCTTCCGAACCATTTCTTCTCTTAATTTCAGGCTGGTGTTTTGCAAAGGCTGTGAAGTGATATATTTAGCGCCAAATAAAACTCCCCTAACCATTTGCTTTATTGTAGCGGTAATTGCATTATGCACTTTTTCCGGAATCCAGCTATTAACCTTTGTTTGCATTTTTTTAGATAAATTATTAAAAAAGGAAGGCTTTCGCAACATTTTATATTGCCACACTTTTAATTCCTGCAACGCTAGCATATCGTATGAATTAATCATTTCGTAGGCTTTTTACAAAGATACGCTACCTTGAAACCGAATGAAAGCAGAAGTATCCCAACCTTCATTCAAATTATTTTTTTCTCTTACATTCACAAGACAAAATTATATGCGATCATGAAAAAATATTTCCTCTTTTCTATTTTATTTATTTATTCATTACAAGGATATACTCAATCCCTGTCAAAAGATATTCTTACTAAAAGATGGGATGCATATTGGATAACCATTCCTGGCACTTCAGCTAAAGATTATGGAGTGTATCATTTTAGAAAAATAATTTCACTTAAGAATAAACCGGATTTTTTCCTAATTCATGTTTCAGCAGATAACAGGTATAAATTATTTGTAAATGGCATCATGGTCTCTTTAGGACCCGCACGGGCTGATATTTTCCATTGGAATTATGAAACAATTGATATAGCAAAATATCTTCAACAGGGACAAAATGCAATTGCTTCAGTAATCTGGAATTTTGGAGATTATAAGCCTGAACACCAGATATCTTTTCATACCGGATTTATATTACAGGGTAATTCTGATAATGAAAAATTGGTAAACACCAATACATCCTGGAAATGCATGAAAGATAGCAGTTACAGCCCTTTACAACCTGATCTTTTATACACCTATTACGTGGCAGGCCCGGGAGAGAAAATTGATTATTCACAATATCCCGCCAACTGGAAAGATAGTAACTATAACGATTCTGGATGGACGAATTCGGAACAAATTGTGAATGGATTGCCAAAGGGAGTTTTGCAATCAGACCTGAGCTGGATGTTGGTGCCAAGAACAATTCCGCAAGTTGAATTAAAGCCAGAGCGATTACAAAAAGTCCGTTTGGTTACCGGTATTACCTTGCCTGCAGAATTTCCTTTATATAAAAAATCCATAGCTGTTCCTGCTAATTCACGCGTAACCATTTTATTGGATAACGGAGTTCTTACGAATGCCTATCCAGTATTGGAATTCAGTAAAGGGAAGGGTGCACAAATTACATTGGGTTATGCCGAAGCATTATATATAAAAGAAGGCACTAATAAAGATTGGAAAACGCAAAATAAGAAAGGCAACCGAAATGAAGTAGAAAGCAAAAGATTTGTTGGGGTAAAGGACGAATTGACTGCCGATGGCAATGATCACACATTTACCTCGCTGGCATGGCGAACATATCGCTATATGCAGTTAGAAATAAAAACAACCAATGAACCTTTACGCATTGATGACCTCTATGGAATTTTTACCGGCTATCCTTTTGAGTTAAAAGCGAAGTTTAATGTGGACAATGATACTCTTGAAAAAATATTTGAAACAGGATGGCGCACTGCAAGACTGGATGCAATGGAAACATATATGGATTGCCCTTACTATGAACAATTACAATATGTTGGTGACACACGCATACAAGCAATGGTATCGTTGTATAACACTGGTGATGACCGGTTGATGCGCAATGCTATTACCCAACTGGATTATTCAAGATTGGCAGAAGGCATTACACTGAGCCGTTACCCAACTGCCAATGCACAGGAGATTCCACCTTTTTCTTTGTGGTGGATAGGGATGCTGAATGATTATTACATGTATCGTAATGATCCGGATTTTGTAAACCAATTTTTACCGGGTGAAAGACAGGTATTGCAATTCTTCAGTAAATACCAGCTGCCTGACGGGAGTTTACAAAATGCACCTTATTGGGAATTTACAGATTGGTGCGAAAGCAAAGGATGGAAAGACGGGATGCCACCTTTCGGGAAAGATGGAAGTTCTGCTGCGCTTGACCTGCAATTGCTTTGGGCTTATCAAATAGCAGCCAGGCTGGAAGATAGTTTGGGTATGAAGGCATTTGTAAAAGAGTACTNNTACATTGGCTATTTTAACTGATATCATTACTGGTGAACAGGCTAAACAATTAGCTCAAAAAATGATTACTGATACTTCATTAACTCAGGCTACAATTTATTTTCAATACTATGTAAACCAGGCTTTGCGCAAAACAGGATTCGGCAATTTATACCTCGATCGTTTACAAATATGGAAAGATAACCTGGCGATGGGCCTAACCACATGGGCAGAGATCAGTGACATCAATGCAGCTCGCTCCGATTGTCATGCATGGGGAGCCAGTCCTAATATTGAATTCTTCCGAACAGTGTTGGGAATTGATACCGATGCGCCGGGATTTAATAAAATAAAAATAGAACCTAATCTTGGTTCGCTTAAAAAAGTATCCGGAACTATGCCCCACCCGAAGGGAGAAATTACAGTTAGTTACAGCCTCGATAAACAAGGACAATTAGATGCAGTGATTTCTATTCCAAAAGGCACTAACGGTGTTTTTGTTTGGAAAGGGAAGGAGCATGTTTTGAAAGTGGGTGAGACGAGTTTTGTGGGATTGTAAGTTTTGCAAAAAAGTTTAAGGCAGTTAAAAATATACAAAGATTATGTAAGGAATTTATTTTATAATGAAAACCTCTTTAGAATTATCAATTGACCATTGATTTAATTTTTTTAAAAATGATTGGCCAAGTAAATTAGGTGAACTGCTTTGTCCTACTGATGTAATAACAATGAACTACCTCGAAGCCAAGCTGACGAGGTATCAAAACAGCCTTAGCTTCTGCTTATGAAGCTTTTTGTATTCTTTCTCGGCTCCCTGAG
>PKYU01000434.1:0-1572 GCA_003132765.1 Chitinophagaceae bacterium
CCTAAACGCTTATTCCTATAAGGTTAAAATGTGATGTTTCAACACATCTGAGACAAAATTGAGCTAATTTCTCCGATAATACATTTTACTATTTCTTGGTATCATTTCCACATCTTTTTCCCAACATTTTCCTGTAACATAGCATTGAACCCATAGGTCCCTGGATTTAATAGTCCTTCCTTTTGCCATTCGTATCTGGCTTTTTCGGTTAGTTATTAAAAATTTATATTGCATTCCCAAATACAGTTTCAAATTTTTCATTAACATTTTGAAACCTAAACTGCTTACAGACAGTTGGAATGAATAAGCCACAAATTCATGATGCTTATACTCTCATACGCATGCAGAGCCAAAATTACAATGAGGTTACCTGATTTTTTTTGCGACTATTTTGTAAATATTTTCCGCAAAAAAGACTAAGAATATAATGCGAGAGAGTTTGATTCTTTTTCTATTTCCTTTTCTATTTCCTTTACCATTTTTGTACGAATTATTTTTTTCTCTTCATCAATTGAATTCTTCCTATCAAGATGATATGATAAAGATTGTTTGCTCAGATTTCTATTGAAAGACCTTCCTATTGCCTTTATCAATTTTGCAGGATAAATTAAATCTGAGTCTTTAAGAAATCCCGATTCGTCTAAAGCAATAACCAAATTTGCTAATATTTTAGGCTTTGCGTTTCGATATTTTTTCAGAAGAAAGGGAAATATTTTTTCTGCATTATCTGATAAGTAATCCTGAAGAGTAATATCCGCCGCAACGTCTTTGAGCACTTCTAGATTACCATTTTCTTGAACAAAAGTTCCATTCAATTCATCAATCAAATGCTTAATATGTATTTTAATATTATAATAAGCAGCCCCTTCTCCATTTAATATTGCACCGCGGAAAGGCCCTCCATCATGTAATTCGTCATACATATAAGTAAACCATTTGATAAAACGCTAAGGTGGATATTCAATAGGTTCTTTTAATGCGGTCTTCAGGAATCCATAGTGAATAGTATCGATTGAATTAACCTTTCTTAATATTGTAATAAGATAAGCTTCTAAAACATCAATTTTTTCCTAAGGCGAAGAAATTTCTTTCATTTTTTTATCCAAGATGGCAGAGAACAGGCAATTCTAAAAAGCAGAAGGTGACCTAATAAGGCAATTAATAATAAAATAAAAAGCCTACTAATAAATACTTTTGGAATGAACGATTCATTATTTTTTTAAGTGAATATTTTTTTAAAAGATTGCTCATAATTGCAAAAATTTATTATTTCTTGGTAGATTATTTGGAGCCAAAAATAGATTTATACCTAGGGGAACCTTTTCGAGATCGGGAAAAATCATCTACGGAATTGGGAAAATCATTCCATTTAAGTCATTAGTGAACCGAAAGCTTCTGTAGCATTTGTGGAAAATCCCTGCGACTTGCCCCCCCATCCGCAACTTGGTTTTAGCTTTAAATGCTTCCTGAATCAAGGGCTTAATTTTGCCGGGTTTTCCACTATTTCTTTCTTTTCCATCTTAATCACATTTCAAAAAAATATCATTCATATCAATATAAGTTACTCTGTTT
>PKYU01000434.1:1606-2697 GCA_003132765.1 Chitinophagaceae bacterium
AGCTAAGGTATTTTTTTGAACGTATTTTTTACTTGCGGATTTTAGAAGGAACCAGGAATGATAAATAATTAAAATATCTTGCATAAATATGCAATATGTAAAATAAAATCCTTTTGCCTTATAATCAGAATGAATTAATTTCGAAATATGCCTGCCACGCCATCCATATTTGCTCAAATTGTTGACCAGGTTCGTCTTATGAATGAAGAACAACAAAAATTACTTTGGTTACAGTTGAACCAGGACTCTATTTATATTGCTGCTGCCAAAGCAGACTTCACTACAAAAGGCAATAATGTGTCTATGGACGAAATTATAAAAATGACCCGCCATGTCCGCCGCAAGAAGAAAAAAGCTTAAGCGGTTTGTTCTCGATACAAATGTTTGGATATCATACGCTATTAATGGAGAACTTGAATGGCTTGCCCATTATATAGTTCAAAACAGGTTGCTAATTTATGCATCACCCTTATTACTTGCGGAGATTAAAAAAGTGCTTCAGTACGCAAGAGTCAAAAAGTTGGTCAAGGCACCCGCTGCTTCTTACATGAACGTAATTTCTGCAATAGTTTTATTGAAAGGAGATATACCCGCTTCAATTAATTCACCAGACCCTGATGATGATTATGTTTTTGAACTTGCAATAAGCAACAGCGCCAAAGCAATTGTTTGTGGCGATAAACCTCTTTTATATTGGGAAGAAAGTCCCATCAAAGTCATTTCAAAAAAAGAGTTTGAAATGTTGTACTAATATTTGCCGATAGCCGGGTTTACTATTCGCAAAACCTCAACGCCCACAGCACCTGTCATTAAGCCGGCGAACCTTAGCATCGAAAACGGAATTAATCCGGGAGAGCTGGTAAGTAAGGTAACCGGGTACTAAATACAAGCGCCGGGTATTAAGAAATACGGAAACTTAACACTTAAAAAAGGCATTTTTAAAGATGATAAAGCGCTTTGGGATATGTACAATCTTGTCGTGATGAATACTTTTGAGAGAAAAAAAGTTACCATTAATTTACTCGATGAAGAAAACAAAGAGGCTATGAACTGGGAATTAACCAATGCCGTGCAACCTCCATGGACTTTGT
>PKYU01000451.1 GCA_003132765.1 Chitinophagaceae bacterium
TCCATATGCCGAGGTTATCCTGGTCAGGGAAGCCGTACTTTTCACAAACGATACCTTTTTTGTTTAGCTCTTTTATTATATAAGCAATGTCAGGAACATTCCAGCCCAATACAGTAAATAACTGTGGGTTCAATTCCTGCACAGTTATTACTCTTAACAATGTTCCATTTGCATCAAACTCCATCCCATAATTGTCTTCTGATAAAAATTGCAGCCCTAAGGTGTCTTTATAAAATGATTTCGCTTTGCCTGGTTTTAAAGTGGGAATAAAGGCTTTAAGTTTTTTGTCTGCAAGCATCAATTGATTTTTTAATGTTGAATTAAAATTGTTATAAACTTATCTGCTTTGGCTGTTCCGGCAATATCCTGTATTCCGTCGTCCGATTACCATTGCTTAATAAATGTACAAATGTTCATTTATATTTTTATCGCCAAANNCAATGAAAAAAAGTTCAGATAGTTTGAAATTTAGCGTTTACGAGATTGAAGGTTTCCCGATGCCGGGATCTCACGGCAAGTGTATTCGAATTAAATGTTTTTTAGTGAAGACCCCGGCAGGACAGTCAATCAATATTTCTTATTTGCCAGACAAAAATCAGGGGTTCATTTTATTAAACAGCTCACTAATAGCTTCTGAATTTGCTTTTAATCTTCCCTCACTGAATCCGAATGTCAATTCTGCTTTTCCTTCTTTCATCTGTTGAAAAACAGCATTAATAAAATCACTTACTGCAGGTTGCCCATCATGTATGCCTTTTCCGCCAAGGTCTGTGTTTAATGCCGGAGGTATCATCTCAATTACTTCAATTTTTTTAGATTTCCNNGATTTCAACATATGCCTCAATGACAAGGTGAAAGAGCGGAAAAATGCTTTCGTTGCACAATACACCGGAACTTTTGAAATCGGAACAAATGCCAGGCCTGAAGTAATATTAATAATCGTATCCAATGATTTTAAGTTTATAAACAAGGTTGTCAGATGTACCGGGGCTATAACATTTGTATTAATTTCATTAGTCATTTTTTGGTAAAAATCGCTGTCTGATATATTCATCCAATTTTGAATTCCTGCATTATTTACAAGAACATTCAGATCTCGGTGGTTTTCTGAAACCCAATTATACAAATCAATACGGTCTGCTTCTACAGACAAGTCGCATACTTTGGTAATAACAGATGGAAATTTGTTGGCAACTTCTTTTAGCGCTGCTTCGCGTCTTCCGCAAATAATCACGGTGTTATTTTCTTTAATAAATCTTTCGGTAAGTCCCAGGCCAATGCCGCTTGCACCTCCGGTAATCAGAATCTTGCTGTTAGATAACTTCATTTAGTACTTTTTTAATTTGATGGCGCAAATTTAGATGATATTGGCAGGTTGGTTCCTTATTTAGTGCAGGATTAATTGCATGATATCTTTTCGGGAAGATCAGCAAATTCAATTATAATGAGAACCGGAATATGAAAATAATTGAACTTAAAATCGTATATTTCATCATTACGACTAAATATTAACCATCTAAACGAGAAAAAAATGAAAAAACTATTATCAGGTATTATTGGGTTTGCCCTGTTGGCCTTTGCTTCCTGTAATGAAGCACCAAAGACTGAACCTGCTGCATCCCCTGATTATGACACTTTCAACAAAAAAGTGGAAGTGATCCGGGCTTTTTACAAAGCCCAATGCGCTGAGGACACGACTGCCCTTGCGGCACTGATTGCTGATTCGCTCAAATATAGCCCTCCTTATTATAATGGCAATAAATGGTTGAGGAAGCAGGAACTTTTAGCAGCTCTGAAAGCCTACCATGCAAACTATGAAAATATAAAATTCATAGAAGGCATAGTTACACCGGATTCCACGGCCGGTGGTTTCTATTCAGGCTCTGTCTTTCCTAAGGAATCTGCCACCAGCAGTCCAAATCTGATAAGGACCTATGGTACCTGGACTGCCACTCATACGAAGACTAAGCAAAATGTTGGCCTAAAATTTTATAGCCTTACCGCTATCAATAAAGATGGTAAAATTATAAGCTATTCCGATTATTTTGATATTAACAGCCTTATGCCAAAATAAAAAGATACCAAGATAACAGCATGAAAGGTGGTTCTTGGTAAGAGCCGCCTTTTATTTTTTTTTACCTAAGCCTTGATTCGAGTCCCACGAANNACCAGCTAGCTATTCTTCCAAATTCGTGCTCTAAGGAATCTTCTTTATACCTGAATGAAAAAGGGGACCGAACTCAGAATATAAAATAAAATTATTTTTCATATGGGAAATTTCTTGAAACCTTTCGCATCATTCGTTTCATAAGTTGATTGGCATTAGTAAACGCGCCCTCACTCATTTCTTTATAGAATCGCCAAAGTAAAAGTCCGTCAGTACCATTATTAATTTGCATTGTTAATGCGCCATTTGCAGTTTTACCAAATCCAAACAATACTGTAGTGACAATTGCTCCACCCTCCGAACCTGTTTTTTCATAAGCATAATTGCATTTTATGACTGCATCAACTTTTAAGATTTTGCAAAGAGAATCTGGTAATATTTCATCAAGTTTATCAATGAGGCCATCTTGCTTAAGTATAATATTCGTTCGCTCTGGATCCTGAAAGGATACGGTATAAGAATTTTCCTTTCGTAATAAAAAGGTATACATGCCTCCTTGCATACTTAACCCTTCCTCTTTTTCTTCCTTTTGGTTTCCCTCTAAATTATAAGCTTTGGGCAACCTCTTATATCCTATGGTTACTTTAAATGGAAGTATTGCCACTATCTTTTGTGTGGCTAAAATATCTTTCAGATTTGGAGTACGATATGTTTGTTTCGCACTTTCCTGGCCAATTGCACTTAATGAAAAAAACACAATAAAACAGAAGTAGGTAATTTTGGCATATAAATAATTTAAAATAAAACTAATTCTAATTATAAATATTACCAAATTGTAAAAACGAGTATCAACTGCTCCCCAGGCCGTGTACCCTTCTCCAAGCCTTAGCCTATCGTAAAACAAGGATGTCCAGTCTCACTGCACACTAATCAATTATACTCTTTGCTCTCCAACATTAGAGTTTTTAAAGCCAGATATTTAAAAAGATAATTCTATTGGAAATTAGCGTACTGCTCTGCTTTAATTCAAGGCCTGCCTTGGAGTCAAGGCTATGGAATAGTTTTCCTTTGAGAGGTGGCCTAAAATTAATGGCAGTTTCTTTGTCGCAGCCGAGTATCTTCGATAGACCTTAGTTGGGACAGAATTTTTGCTTTTGGCGAAGACGCCAAAAGCATCATGAAGTGATTTGGTACAATTCAAATATTTTTGCTTTCCATTTTATAAGAACTACTTTCAATTTTCTTATGCTTAAGTTCAGTATATGTTGTAAGCTTCCGTTATTTATTTGCATTATATCCATCGTATCCTTTTCTTATTGCGGTACGCAAAACTATTCGCCCAAATTTCGGGTAATTGCTTTTTACTCAGAGAAGAATGACATGGCTCACATAAGCTTTGATCATGAAGCTAATAAATGGTTTCCCAAAATGGCTCCCAAAAATCATTTCACCTATGATTCTACCAACGACTGGAATAACATGAATACAAAATTTCTTTCTAAATATGATGTGGTAATATTTTTAGATACACGCCCCGATTCACTGGCACAAAGATTAGCCTTTCAAAAATATATGGAACACGGCGGTGCTTGGATGGGTTTTCATTTTGCCGCATTTTCCCTAACGCCATCAGCGTATCCGCAAAATTGGGACTGGTACCATGAAACATTTTTAGGAGCAGGGCAATATGTAAGTAACACCTGGAGGCCGACTTCTGCAATTTTAAGAGTTGAAGACAGATCCCATCCTGTAACCAAAGGTTTGCCTGAAACATTTAAGTCTGCACCAAATGAATGGTACCGGTGGGAAAATGATCTGAGCAAGAATCCTTCTATAAAAATATTATTATCAATCGACTCTACGAGCTTCCCGTTAGGCACAGGACCAAAGCTTTATGAAATATGGCATAGCGACTATTTTCCTGTGGTATGGACTAACGTAAATTTTAAAATGGTTTATTTTAATATGGGCCATAACGATATGGATTATGAGCATAAATTTGACAATACAAACAAAACCTTATCACACACTTTTGGAAATGAAATTCAGGACAAGATTATTATTAATGCACTATTCTGGCTGGGTTCCAAAGGAAAAAAATAAAATGTACATTGTGAATGATAAATTGTAACACCATTATATCATCCGCCTAATGCGAAAAATTGAACCGAAAGAATATAAGATGTCCCCTTGTTATTAATATAAAACCCAGAACGTTAATTTTCTCCTAAGCTACAACGTTAGAATATCTCACCGGATGTAGCATCTGAAACTGTACTGAATAAACCATGGGCAGGTAGTTATTAACGGTTTGCCAGCTTTCTCCCCTGTCGGGGGAAAAAAACAGGTTGCCGGTAGTAGTTCCAAAAGCAACTGCATCTCCGGAAGTTGCAAGGGCATGGCGGTATACAATATCAAAACAGTTTTGCTGTGGCAGCCCCTTGTGTAAATTTTTCCAGTTTTTGCCTCCATCGTCTGTGCGGCAAATACAAAGCGCTCCTTTAATGACAGTGCGGGTAGTATCGCTATTGGCAGGGCAAACCTACGCCTGCTCCGGAGTGTCATCAGCAACGGTAAGGCCAAACCCAAATCTAGCAGGGCCTTCAGCCTCGCTAATATCCTTCCAGCTCATACNNAGATCTGAAAATCCCACAATGATTTTGCTGCCATAGTGTATCCGGGTCCGTTGGCGCTGACACCAAAATATGTGGATCGTGGCCTATATCTGCATTGGGGTCAGGAAGAAAATCCGCACGAAGGCCTTTGTTTCGCACGCTCCATGTCTTTCCGGAATCGGTAGTTTCAAAAACATCGGCACAACTGATGCCTATAAATACATGTTCTTCATTTCGCGGATTAACAACAATCGAATGTATGCCAGGCTGATCGCGGCCACCGCCCATCCAGTATTGCTTATNNAAATTGCTCCCTTCATCATTACTTAAAAACAAACCTCCCGGATCGGTGCCCAGCCAAAGCCTCGAAGGGAATGAATTACCACCATTAGCCATGGCCCAGATATAACGCGTGGTAGCTATTATTCCGTCTTTTATTTCTTCACCTTCAGGGTACGCTGGAGCGTTAACTTCCTCCCAGGTTGCCCCCGGTCTTTAGNNGAGTGGGCATCAGCATAAGCAATGGAAACAGGCACTCCTTCGAAAGATAGGTTTTCTACTTCCCAATTATTAAAAACGGTAGGCCAAAAAACCCTTCCTTGTGCCGAGAAGAATCGTCTTTTTCATATGTAATACGTTTTTGAATTAAGCGCCCGATAAAGCCTGCATGAAGTAAATTGTGCTGTCCGGTGAGAAATGATCACTGCGACCCACCCTCCCGGTCATTTATCATTTTACCATTAATAAAAAAAATATTAACATGGTTACGCAGATTACCTTGTTCATCCAGCAAATAGCTGCGCACCCTCGGATGCCCGGCCTCCATTTCGTCCAGAAGTTCCCTCAGCGTATTTCTCTTAGCCGGCATTTCTTTGAGATCGGGGAAAAATCTTTCCAGTGCATATGTAAATTTCACTGTTGGCATCGCAATAATATTAATACCTTTTAATGAAAACCAGTCAACCTGGAAAAGGAAGGATTAAGCTACAAAATTTTTTCTTTCAATCGTCATCTTAATTAAAATAAGATTCAGGAATTATCTTCCACATATCATGGGCCAGGCGGCCGTTGAGTAATTCGTAAATTAAATAGATTGGCCAGAAAATATAATGGATAATCGCCAGCAGAATCGAATGATTGTAATACCAGCTTACCATTATGGAATATATACCAAGTATGAAATAGAAGATGCTTTTATCCCTGTTTTTCATAACTAATTATTTATGCAATAGTGAAAATCAAACGTAAAAGTATCAATTATTCCCAGGTAGAAAATAAAAAATTTGCGAGCGCCCTATTTAGACTTCTTTAAACACAAATATGCACCTGCCCATATCAGGAAATTTAAAGTCCTTTAATATAGCGGACACTATCCTGGAATTTATCAAAATTCATTACTACAAAAAAGTTACTTACTCCCCCTGTTTTAGCCGCAGCAAAAAATTCTTTCCAATCAATGATCCCCTGCCCTATGGCAGCTTCTTTTTTATCAGCCGTCCAGTCTGAAAGATGCGAGGATATGAATCTACCGGGGTATTTATTAAAGTAGGTGGAAGCCTTATAGCCAAGATTTATTACCTCAGTTTGAAATTGCATTTTAACCAGATCGGGATCAAAACGACTCATCAGGGCATCATAAATAAGCTGCCCTTCCAGCATAGCAAATTCCATTTCATGGTTGTGAAAACCAGTCTGCATGCCAGCCGATTTTATCTTTTCAGCAGCAAGGTTTAGTTTATCCGCATCGCTATAATAATCGTTTAGGGTAGCCGTTTTCGGCAGCCAGAATGTGGAGCATATCGCCCGTGAAAGGCCAAGATCATGGGCANNAAGTCCGGAGTCAACAATAATGCTTTTGATATCAGATGTTTTCATTTTGGTTAAGAAGCCAAAACCAATTTGAGCATAGCCTCCAGGGCTGCACATCTCAACTAATTTATATCCGAAACCGGCCATTGTTTTCAGGGCGCCGGCAAAATCTTTCGCAAGCATATCCCTTATAGGAAAACTCTGAAAGCCGATGGGAAAATCATATGGTTTTGAAAGACCTTTAGCCAGTAACATACCTGGCACATGTGTTAAAGCAAATACAGAGCCTAATCCAACAGCGCCTTTCCTTATAAATGTTCTCCTGTTTATTTTTTTCATGATGAATTAAATATAATCGTGTGATCCATTCCAATTATATAGTTGCAGGATCCCATCCGGACCTGTATTCGCGGGTTAGGTATTTATTTGCATCAGGTACATTGGTTATTGTTAAGCTCGCAGCATCATATTTTAACAGGCGCCCGGTTCTTAAAGCAACTGCATACAGGTTTACTGCCTCCGTTAAATGTTCCGCTTCTATAAAACTGCCGGGATATTGCTTACCGATTCTGCAAGCTTCTACGAAAAGGGGCAAGGCTGAAGATGTTTGATCTACCTGGCTTCGATTATCCTGGGTTTTATTTTCAGTTCCATCCATTTTCTTACCAGAGATGATCTGGGGATTCTGAACATTAAATCCAGCAAGTATTTTTCCACTGTCCCCAATGAACATCATTCCTTCAGCAGGCAGTTCTTTATTTGCATCCATTAATTCAACGGGTATCGGAGGTCTCATGCCACCATCATACCAGCAAAGGTCAACTGGAGGCCTTGAGCCATTCGCAGGATATTTAAACCGTACTGTACTGGCCATCGGGAAAGAGAAGTCATTACGTATCTGGTAGGGAACAGGCTCATGCATCGCCACCACATGACTCAGGTGTGGCTCAATAACTGTAGGCGCTGTCAGTTGCAAAGCATTGAATACAGTCCAAAGGCTGTAGTGGCCCATATCGGCCATGGACCCGCCACCGAAATCGTACCAGCCCCTGAAAACCATGTTCGTGTATTCGGGACTGTAAGGGCGGTCCGCTTCGGGACCAAGCCAAAGTTCCCAATCCAGTCCGGCAGGAACGGGAGGCGTATCGGTTGGTATTAATGGAAATTGCGGCCAAACAGGACGGTTGGTCCAGTTATGCACTTCAGTAAGTGTGCCGATGGCGCCTGCGTTTATCCATGCCATTACTTGGCTCATATCGCCATTTGAATCCCAAGGTATCAGGTGGGTGATCACCTTTGTGTTCCGGGCTGTTTCAATAACCTTTTTTCCCTCCAGTAATCGGTTGGAAAGGGGCTTATGCATCAATACGTGTTTGCCTTTCTTCATGGCCGCTATGGCGATAACACCATGCAGGTGGTCAGGCGTCATGATCTTAACAGCATCAAGATCCTTCTCTTTTTCCAAAAGCTCACGGACATCTGCATACGCAGCACATCCGTTGTAATTTAATTCAGGATGAATATTAGCATAAAAAGTATCTACGATAGATTTGCCATTATCCCTTCCTCCCGGAATCATATTATCACCGCCCGAATCCCAATCGGGTTTGTTAAGGGCTTTTCGTATTTCAAATCTCAGATAGTCTTTTCCCCAGTCTTTATAACCTACAGCATCTTTGTTAGGATCACAGACGGCAATCACATGAAATTGATCATTAGCAAGCAATGGCAATAACTCACGTATGCCTTGTGTGCCGGTACCTATATAGGCCAGGGTAATTTTGTCGCTCGGGGCAACATAGTTCTTTCCACCCAGCACATGCCTTGGCAGAATAGTGAATGCCAACGCGCTGGTACCAACTAATTCAACAAATTTCCGGCGATCCATTGAAGAGGCGTGTACTGGTATTTCTGTAGGGTTTTCATTTTCCGGTTGCAGTGAACCGGCTATTTGGGGAATTTCTATTTTCATATAAGCATATTTTATCGTTTCATGAAAGTACCAAATTGTTATAATAAAAATTACTTTCCGGATAAAATAGCTCACCAAAAACTTACTTTTTTAAAATTAAGACAAGGGCATAAGGAATTTAAGAAAAAGGAATTCACTAAAATCACTCCTTTTCATCCACGCTCGCCTGGCAATTATCAAGTTTCATATCAGCAATATCTTTCATTCTGGTTTTCTCAACAATCTCTTCCATTTAGTGTCGAACTTGGGTAACATTAGATTTCACTGAACAGAAATATATTCTGATTTACCGGTTTCACAATCTCTGAGACTGGCTGGAGGAAGGCAACATTTCTTCATAAAGAATAGCTATAAATAGTATGACGGAAAATTAACAATGAAATAAGAAAAATTTATTACCTTCAAAAAATGGTCAGGAAAAATTCCCTGTAAAAGTAATGGGCAGATTGACAAGATACCTTTTGTTTTTATAAACATTTGTAATCAATATTCAATTATATGTCTTACGATAAGAAATTCATGGCATTTAAAGGATTACCCGAGGCGCCGGCTGTCCCTGCAGGAGCCAATTTTATTCAATACAGGTTAACCGGGAAGATGCTCACTTTATCTGGTTACGGACCGCTAAATGGACCAATACTTCCATCGGAATACCAGGGAAAATTAGGGCGGGAGCTAACGGCAAAACAGGGTTATGATGCGGCCAGGTTAACGGCAATCAACCTGCTACTGATAACACAGAAAGCAATAAAATCCCTTGATAATGTGGACTACATTCTGAACGTCGAGGGATTCGTTAATTGTACAGATGATTTCACAGACCAGCCTTCTGTTATTAATGGATGCTCCGATTTGTTGGNNCATTTTTGGGGATAAGGGAAAACATACGCGATCGGCTATTGGAGTGAACACTCTTGCATTTGGCATTTGTGTTGAAATTGGAATGTCACTAATAATTAAATAATCTTTTTACCTATTTTCGTTTATAATAATTTGAAACCAGTTATCAGTTGGAGAAAATGATTTGGAATTAATTTAACATTAAAGGTCTGAAAGCAGGTTTGGTATTTCCAATCCCTTGAAAACCCGAAATACTACCTCTGAATTAAGTCTGGTATTTTGTTATTTTATTCGTTTCCCGATTCGGATTTTTTCAGTCTTCTTTTGCTTACCTATGAATAGATTTTGGATATAACGGTAATACATATCTGATATTTACACCGATTGAATTTAAACAATGATTGTTTGAAATCAACATGACAGCAATACCTGTTTATCGCTCTCTTACCGAAGTCTTTGCCCAAATAAGAATTTGTAAATAAATACTTTAAAAAAATAACTATGGCTAAAGCCTCAAAAAGTCCATCAGCCCCAACGGTTGGAGACCTGATCATTCACTACCTGCAGCTCGAAGATGTCAAATATATATTTGGAATACCTGGGGGAGGACTGATCAATCTCCTCGTCAACTTAAAGGATAACCGGCACAAAATTAAGTATATCATATGCAGGCAGGAAACAGGAGCGGCCTATATTGCAGATGGCTATTATAGAGCCACAGGAAAGATCGGAGTTGTTGCTGTTACCACCGGTCCCGGTGCAACCAATGCACTCACAGGGGTCATGAATGCGCAGGCAGACGGATCCGCGATGTTGTTGATTAGCGGTGAAATTGATGAAAGATTTTATGGAATGGGTTACCTGCAGGAAGGGATAGATGCTTCCCTTAATGTAAATGACATATATGCTGCCGCAATAGGATACAGCAGTATCATTTCGAATAGTTCAGATGCAGAAACCATTGTAAAACAGGCTTTCAGGGATGCTTTGTCTTTACCAAGGCAGGCCGTTCACCTAAGCTTACCTGTAAACGTTACCGTTGAACCGTTATCTAATCCGGTAATGTCTTCAAGCATTGATGCTTACAGGGCCTCTCCAAAGGGCGCCCCAATAGGAGAGGTAAGAAAAGCCATGGCTTCTTTTTTGGCTTGTAAACGTCCTTTGTTGTTTTTGGGTAATGGATGCAGGCAGGTTTTGAAAGACAGCCGAACATACAAAAATCTATTACGATTTGTCGAAACCTATAATATTCCTGTTATTACAACTGCTGATGGAAAAGGAATATTTCCTGAGTCGCACGAAATGTCTTTACGTGTGTATGGCATAGCGGATTGCATGTGGCCTTATCAATATTTTACTTCCAAAGCACCAGTATATGATGGGATTATGATCATCGGCTCTGGATTGGGAGAATTGTCTACTAATTCATGGCTCCCCATTCTAAAACCGCAAGGGGAAAAAGCGCCATTTATACAGGTAGATATCAATCAAAAAGTGATTGCCCGGTCTTTTGAAGTGACCCAGGGAATAGTAGGCGAAGCCGGTGCTTTTATTAATGACCTCGCATCTTTAATCTCTTCATTCCCTCCGGATAAGAAAGTGGTGAATGAAAGAAAACAGCTTATAGCTAAGATCAAAAAAGTACCGCCATTCATTCTGCCCGATTCTTATAATTCAGACAGTAGTCCCATTGAACCGGCAGCGATCATGAGAGTGCTGCAGAACTCTCTGCCAAAAGACAGTAAAATATTTATTGATTGCGCAAACTGCGTAGGTTGGTCTGTTCATTATCTTACTATTGATCCTCCCACTTCCATATACACATCCCTTTCAATGGGACCCATGGGTTTCGGTGTCGGTTCAGTAATAGGAGGCAAAATAGGTTGCCCTGATGACACATGTATCTGTATTACGGGCGACGCTGCTTTTATGATGCAGGGAAGTGAAATTTCAACGGCTGCTCAATATAAAGTAGGAGCCATATGGTTGGTTTTATTTGATAATAATTTATCTATGGTGAGCCAGGGAATGAATCAGTTTAAACGCGATACTAAACAGCCGCGTGTGTGGGAGCAACTTTACGAAATTGGTAATCCGGACCTGGCACTCTTCGCCAGGGGTTTGGGAGCAGATTCTTATTCCATCAGCTCTCCGAAAGAACTGGAAAAGATAATGGCTAAAGTGCTAATCCGTGCCAATAAGGACCATGTACCACAGGTAATCATTGCTAATATTAATAGAAAACCGGTACCTCCTTATTACAACCCCATTTATGGGCCTAAACCAGCAGGTAAATAAATACTCTTGATAACTAAGAATTATGAAAAGAAATAAACACGCACCATTTTAAAGTAAGGCAAATATTCTAAAAAAATATTCTTAAAAATTATATAACTAGTAAAAGAATTTATAATGAAACAAGCTAATTCTGATTTTGATATTGTAATTGTTGGCGGTNNATATTAGCCGACACGGAAGATCCGTCCGTATTGAAAGCCTGGAAGAAAAAAAGTAAGATACGAATTGCTGTATATGAGGGAAGTGATCGCATCGGTGGCCGCTTACTTACAGCAACACCTCCAAATTTTAATATTGCTATGAATTGCGAAATTGGGGGAATGCGTTTTGTATCTACACAGAAGTATATTAGTTCGCTTATCATTAATAAATTGGGGATTGACCA
Organism: Chitinophagaceae bacterium; assembly: GCA_003132765.1. Lineage (GTDB taxonomy): Bacteria > Bacteroidota > Bacteroidia > Chitinophagales > Chitinophagaceae > Ginsengibacter. Next base: position 12,027 of record PKYU01000451.1, read on the forward strand.
TCCGAAGCAGGTGGTGGGTGATCCTCATAACATAATTTTTCTGCGACAAAAATTATTACGCACTTACCAATTGGCTGATCCGGATGCACTGCCTTACAACCTTTCCGAAGAGGAAAAACTTGTATTAAAGAGCGGAGGCACCACAGCCGACAATTTCCTCGTATGGGCCGTGCTTAAGTTGATACCCGGCATGAACGGATTGGCAGGTGAAGAACTTAAGAAATATTTGCAGGCGGTTAAGATAGATGGTATTGACCTTTGTGAGTATGGTTTTTGGAACCTCGTTGCAAAGGTGCTCAGCCATGAAGCCTACCGGCTAGCCATAAAGGCAGTAGGTTACGATTGTCTTGGTTCTAATACTAATGCGGTCAACATGATATCCGAATTGTTTGATTTTACACCCACAGCTGAATTCTATCTTATTAATGGTGGATACGATGTAGTCCCGTGGACATTGCAAAAGCTATTTGAAGAAGCGGGTGGCAAAGTTATTACCGGAAAGTGGTTAGAAAAATTTGACGAAGTACAACTGGAAGACAAAACCAAAGGTGTTGAATTGAATTTCTACAATCAACCTAAACCGGTAAATGCTTCAGCCCTGATACTTGCTATGCCGAGGCGTTCTCTGGAACTGCTGGAGCAAAAGGGTCCTGTTATGGATCCGGCGGTCAGCGCTAAAAGCCTTCATTTCAGGTGGCTGATGAATTCCGTTTCACCTTTTGGTCTTTACAAAATGGTTTTGGTATACGACCAGCCCTGGTGGGAAAAGAAAGCTTATGTTACCAAAGGCCGGTCACTAACGGACTTACCTGTTCGCCAACTTTATTACTGGGGAGTAGATGTAAATCCTATNNTAAGGCAGTTCTAATGGCTTATAACGATTGGGAAAGTTCTACATTCTGGAGCGGTTTCCGTACAATTCCTTTGGGACCGAATGATGATAAAGAAAACAGACAAGGAAATACGCTGAAATACAAAGACAAACATCCGAGCCATATAATATCGCATGAGAACGCAGTACTGTTTTCCCGCAGGAACAAAGCAGGAACAAAAACTTCATCAGCCAAAGATCCCTGGCTGGCTCAGAAAAGGAAAAATTGGGATAACCATGGAGCTCCGGAAAGGATGGTTGATGAAATGCATAAACAAATTATGGAAATGCATGGATTAACAGATGCACCCTCTCCCATAGATGCCGCTTTCAAAAACTGGGGCGACGATCCTTACGGTGCAGCAATTCATTTCTGGAACAGCGGTTGGAAATCATGGGAAGTAATGCCGGCGATCACAAAGCCTGTTGACAATTTTCCTTGTTTCCTTTGTGGAGAAGCCTGGTCCGAAAATCAAACCTGGGCTGAAGGCTCATTGCAGACATCAGAAATAGTATTGCAAAAACACTTTGGATTATCAGAGCCGGGTTGGGTAAATAAAATAATTAAATAGAATACTATGGCAACATTACAACCACGCATTATTGGTACAGGATGGGCTGTTCCAATAAAAATCCGGTTAAATAATGATCCTATTTTCAACTGGCTGAAGAAAGAATACCCCAAACAACCCCTTTTTAAAGGATACAAAGTCCGGCATGTATTGGATAAAGGTGAAGACCTGATGACAGTGATGATTCCTGCAGCAAAAATGGCATTACGCAATGCTAAAAAAAAACCTGCAGATATTGATATGCTTATAGGATTGGCTTCTATCAGCCAATACATGGAACCTAATGCCTTGACTCAACTACATAAAGTACTGGGGCTACCAGCGAGAACTTGGGTGATCCCTGTTGGGGACGACTTCTCCAACTTTGGATCCAGTTTGATGATCGCAGACGGTCTCTTGCGGGCCGGCCGAGCAAAGACCATTCTCATATGCATCGGCTGCAACTGGACTAGTAATGTTGATTATCATACAACCCAAGCTATCAGCGCGGGTGACGGTGCCGGCGCCGCTATATTGTCCATAANNTGGGGACGAATCAAGATGGTCCGTAACTGATCAATGCACGGTGACCGACTCTTCCTTCTATGGCACAATGTTTACTGATGCGAAAGTCGGAGTGCCAAACCTGAATGCCGATCCTCCTATTTATGGAACCAGTGATATTTATGGCCAACATGCTTTCACCATCACCGCTGAAGGATTAGAAGGCTTTAAAAAATTTGGGACTCAGATCGCTCTCACTTCCGTAATTAACCTGCTGAAAAAAA
>PKYU01000439.1 GCA_003132765.1 Chitinophagaceae bacterium
ATAATTTTATATCCCGTGTAGAAGAATATTGTTTCAGTATTTTCATAGCATTCAATAAGATATCAAGTCCTTTATACTTTCGGATGAAGCCAAAAAATAAAAGTACTTTGTCAGTGCGGTTTATACCAAGCTCTTTTCTTGCTTCATCCTTGCTTAATTTTTCCCCGAAATTATCATACAAAGGATGAGGTATGTATTGAGCTGGTTTTCCTTTTGCGATTTGATGCAGATCGTCCAGAACTTTTTCGCTCATTGTTATAAATCCATCTACCGGCTTCATAAAAAATTTTGTAAAAGCAGTATCCCCCGGACGTTTTTCGTGGGGAAATATATTGTCTGCAATGCAAATAATTTTTGTGTGATGGTTTTTCTTTATTCTTCTTAATATAGTGCCAAAACAAGGTCCCATAAATGGAAGCCAGTACCTTACGACAATTAATTCTGGTTTTAGCTTTTTCAACTCATTACCAACTTTTATCCAGTTAAAGGGGTTAATGGAATTTATTTTTACTTTAATAGAAATACCTTCCGGCGCAGGTTCTGAAGAATATTGCGAGGTGCCTGGAAATAGGAATGATGGATATTGATATGAAAAAGTATAAATAGTTGTGTCATAATCCTGGTTGATGAATTCCTTTGCCAGCCTTTCATCATAAGAAGCAAGGCCTCCCCGTAGCGGATGCGCCGGACCTATAATAATAACTTTAAGAGGATTTTTTCCAGGCAAAATATGAGGGAAATTTTATATAGAATCTGCCCAAAATTAACCTATATGTATGTCACGAAAAAGATAATAATTATTAATCTATTCTATCTTCAATCAGGTAATTATTTCTATCGGCGCCATTTCTTGAAACAAGTTCCCCTAAGAATCCTGCCAGGAAAAGCTGTGTTCCAATAATCATTGTAAAAATTGCAAAAAAGAATAAAGGCCTTTGTGTCATACCTGTCTGGTCAAAGAAGAATTTTGATATAAACAGATAAATAGAAATAATCAAGCCGAAAAGGAAAGATAAAGTACCCCATAAACCAAAAAAATGCATGGGGTTTTTTCTGAACTTACCAACAAACATAATTGATGCCAGGTCAAGAAATCCATTTATAAAACGGTCCCAACCAAATTTAGTGACACCATATTTCCGGGGCTGATGTTCTACTACTTTTTCTCCGAATTTTTTGAAACCTGACCACTTGGCCAGCAAAGGAATATAGCGATGCATCTCCCCATAAACTTCTATGCACTTTACTACATTTTTTTTATAAGCCTTCAATCCGCAATTAAAATCATGCAGATAAATTCCGCTTGCTTTTCTTGCCGCTGCATTATAGATTTTGGAAGGAATATTTTTTGTAAATGTATTATCATATCTTTTTTTCTTCCAACCACTCACAATATCATAATTTTCTTCCAGCAACATTCTTCTTAATTCAGGAATTTCATCCGGGCTGTCTTGTAGGTCAGCATCCATGGTAATAATAACATCTCCTGAGGCTAATTTGAAACCTTCATTTAGCGCAGCGCTTTTTCCGTAATTGCGTTGAAACTTTATTCCTTTTATATGGTTGCTGTTTTCACGCAACTGTTCAATAACGCACCATGAATTATCAGAGCTACCATCATCAATAAAGATAATTTCATAGGAAAAATTGTTCTTTTCCATAACCCGCCTGACCCATTCTTCAAGTTCCGGCAAAGATTCAGCTTCATCTATAAGGGGAATTACTATGGAAAGGTCCATTATTGTGGTAATTGATTATCTTGCTGAGGCAGTTGGTTTGGTTCTTTCTTAGTAACTGCAGCGCCTATCAGTGCAGCAATTGCTGCAAAAAAGAGGTAAGCAACAAGTGTACCGCCGATCAGGAAAACCATAAAAAACTTCCGGGTCATTTGAATTGCCTGGTCTATCTGATCAGACGTAAGATTATTTTTTTCCAGCATTGATTTTCGTGCTTCAGAAATAGCATTTTCCTTGAAATCCGGGAAAAGAAAAATAAATAATACCAGGTAGATTATCATGATCACAGTCACAACTGCTGACACTTTGAAGCCATGGGCAAAGTAGTTCCCGAAAGTGCAGTTATACTTTGATTGTTTCCCGAAATAGTTTACGGACCAGATAATTCCGCCGATAAAAAAGGCATAGCCAACCCATTGTAAGGGGCCATTTGCTTTAATGTTGGCAAAATAAGTGACTAGGGTAAAAACGATAAGGACCAGTGAAATAACTATCCCTTTTGTCGTTGTTGATGTAATTTTCTGTTCCATAATATTAGTTTTTAGTTTATTTCAAAAATAGTTTGTCTCCGTTAATAATCCCAATCACTTTGCCTTTTAGTATTTTTCCAATGAATGCGTTGTTTTTGCATTTCGAGAGAATATTTTTTTCTTCAAACACGTATTCTTCGCCAGGAATGAAAAGGGTTATCATAGCTTTACTTCCTTTTTCTATAGAAGGAACTGGTAATCCAAAAATGTTTCTTGCTTGTTCTGTCTGCATTCTCACAAAATCTTCTGCGGGTATGCCACAGGCAGAAACTGCACCAAAAACACTTTCCAATGTTTCCATTCCATTTTGTGCATATTCAAATTCACAGACTTTATGATCCCAATCCTGGGGCTGATGGTGAGAGGCAATGAAATCGACTATTCCATTTTTAACCCCTTTTCGCAAAGATTCTCTGTCTTTTTTGGTTCTTAAAGGAGGATTCACTTTCAGGTTCGTATCATATTCCTTCAGGTCATCTTCGCAAAAAAATAAATGATAAGGAGTAACAGAGCAGGAAACTTTTAATTTTTCTTTTTTGGCCGCTGCAATTAATTCTAAAGATTTTTCAGTTGAAACTCCGGTAAAATGAATTTTTGACCCGGTATATCTAACCAATTCAATATCCCTTGTAATCATTAATTCTTCAGATATTGAAGGTTTCCCTTGCAAACCTAATCTCGTTGACACTATGCCTTCATTCATAAGTCCGGAAGAACCGATACTTCTGTCATCAGGTAATTGAATAATGGTATCGTCGATTGCCAAAATATATTCCAATGCCTTTTGTAGCATACCGGAAGATTGCACGGGACTAAAGCCATCAGAAAAAGAAATGGCGCCGGTTTAGGGCATATCATACATTTCGCTCAATTCTTTACCTTCTGCATTTTTCGTAATTGCACCGATAGGAACAATATGTACCGGAAAATCTTTGCTTTTTTGAATAATATATTCTACCTGGCTTTTATTACAAACCACTGGCTGAGTGTTAGGTATCAGCATAACCAGGGTGAAACCACCTGCTGCCNNCAATCCATCCATCCGGGGGAAATATGCAGGCCTTTAATATCAATCGTCTTATCTGCCTTGGGTTTCAGATTTCCCCCAATTGCTGAAATAATTCCATTTTCAATCAAAATATCCTGAGATTTTCCGTGAAAAGGAGAGGTTTTTGAAAGTATAGTCGCTCTTTTTATTAAAACCTTCATTAGGTTTAGGTAAAAATTTGGTTGCGCTAAGATAGGTTTAAATATAAATATTCAGGCTTCAAAAAAAATACTGAAGTGGAATGGAACCTCAAGCTTGCTACAAAAAATAAGTATCCAGCCCTTGAAGAAATTTAAGCAAATAAAAAAGGCAACCTCATATAAGGTTGCCCGATCGGATTTTAAGAATTTCAAATAAGTGATATTGGCAATTCANNAAAATGCGGGTTCCCTGACCGATTAAAAATCCATTCTGATAGATTTGAATTTTATAGCTGCCCTGTACAAATTTGCCAGGAGCAAATGAAAATTGTACATTTTGTATCTTATCAGTTTCAAAATTTACCCCAACCTTTGTAGTAAAGGGTTTAGATCCATCATTACGGGTGGTAAAAGTGCCTGAGTTTAATGCTTGCGTTGTAATTGGGTTACCATCCGGGCCGATAACGCAAACGAAAAGATCAGTTTCACCTGACTGTGCAATACGGTTATTTACATCAAAAGAGATTACAAGTTTATCTACACGCTTTGCCTTGGTAGAAACTTTTTCTTTACCACTTTTTCTAACATCAATAGGAGTGATCAAAATATTGGAAGCATTTAAAGTAGAGGCTACATCAACTTTTATAGCAAGGCTGTCTTTTGTAGCTGTAGTAGATGTGAGGTTCTGCGTTAATTGCTCTTTCTGCTGGGTAAGCACTTGCTTATCCTGAGTTAAAGATTGATTTTCCTGCGTTAACTGAGCAATTTGCTGCTCCATACCCGAAATTCTATCGTTAAGGCTAGCTATAAGTTCCCTTGCCTTTGCTAATTCAGCAACTGTTGCGTTCTTCTTATTTAGAATGCTGCGAATTTGTGCCTTTTCCCTAGCGATTTCTTTATTAGTTTCTGTAAGCTTTCCTTCTAATGCTGTATTTAATGTAGACATAGAATCAAGCCTGGAGAGAGATGCGTCAAAGCTTTTCTGAACCTCGCTCTTTTGATCGATTACAGATGCAATTTGTGCCTGGTCTTTAGAGATGGTTTCGCCGGCATTGTTTTTTGAAACGAGCCAGCCTGCGCCTGTCCCAACAAGTGCAACAGCTAAAACTCCGATGATCAGATTTTTGAAACTTTTCTTTGGTGTACCGGTTTCAGTGTTCACATCTGGAAAATTGGAAGTACTCATAAAAATAATTTTTGTGATTTTTTGATTAGATAAACTTATTGATTTGAGCTACTAACTTCAATAGAAAAGTTTTGCTCACCAACCTGTCTGCCAGAATCATGCCATTTTTTTTGGCAATTAAATCAATTAGCAAAATTTTTCTATATATCATGGATTATTAGTATCTTATATACTATATATTTCTTTCCCCCGAATGGTAATAAATCATTACAGGCAATATTTTAATTTTTTCAGGTTAAAAGAGATGATACTTATATTAGCAAGAGAAAGCGATATTTGAAGGTATTAATGGGACTCAAAAATTTTGGCTTTCGATCAAAAAGAGGAATGATCTTACTTTTTTGATTGATAAATGAAATCGATAATTCTTAAATGGGTCATTGTAGCCCGGTCGTGCCAAACGTCAAAGGTTGTGGAAGGTTTAAAATCTGTTATATCGCATATTTTCCAATTCACATTTTTAGCTTTTTCAATTGCAATGGCTGAAATGTCAAGGACAGTTATAGTTTGAAAACCCACTTCCAATAAAAAATCTACAAGATTTGAATCTCCGCCTCCAACATCAATAATCTTTGCATTGCGTGTTAAACCAAATGAATGAATAAAATCCAACGAAGTTGTTGGTATTTTTTGCTTCCATATAACCTTGTCTGTATCCCTTGTTTCGTAAATATGATCCCAATGGTCCTTCATTGCTTTTTTCATAATACAAATTTCAAGAAAGGTTAATAATTATTTAGGAAGTTCGAAAGCCAGATTTTGCCAAATCAGATTGTTATAATTATAGAAACCCATCTAAAATGAAAGTCATTTAAATAGCATGGCTACCGAATAAGCTGCACCCGCCGCAAGTGCACCGATTAGCATAACTTTTAAGGCTCCGGACAAAACCGGTACTCCTGTTATTTTACTCTTAAAATATCCAAATACAAAAAGGCAAATTAAAGTAGCTACAACAGAAAATTTCAGCGCTTCCTTTGAGTCATTGAGAAAAATATATGGACTCAGCGGAATAATTCCCCCGACGATATAAGATAATCCNNTCTTTTTGGGTTGGGTTCATCAAGACCCAATTCGAACTTCATCATAAAATCAACCCATTGTTTTTTATCTTTTGCTATTTCATCAGTAGCCCTGTTTTGAAGTTCTTCACTAAAGCCAATTCCCAGGAAAAAGTCCTTAACCTCCTTCTTCTCCATTTCCGGAATCCTTTCTACTTCTGCATATTCTCTTCTTAGCTCACTGTCATAATGGTCCTGTTCGGTTTTGCCTGCAAGGTAGCCGCCAAGCCCCATAGCTATTCCGCCGGCAGCAATTTCTGCAATACCTGCTATCACAATAATTCCGGTGGTGGATACTGCTCCGCTAAGACCTGCAGCGAGGGCAAATGGAACGGTAAGCCCGTCACTCATACCAATAACGATATCTCTCAAAATATCAGAACTCTGTAAATGCTCCTCATGATGCTGGTCAATGGAATGGATTTGCTGGTGCATATNNAAAGCCTGTACGTCTACCGGGCGGCCATTTACACTGGTTGTATTTTGTAACCAACCTTCCGCAAAAGGGATAGGATCACTAAGGTTTCCACTGCTATCCATTTTAGCTACTACTACCCGGTAACCAATTGGAACGGTTCTGTTCCAACTCCCGTGTTCTGCAATAAAAACGGCATTTTTAAAATCTGGTGGAAAGCTATTTCCTTTATAAAAACGCATGCCGAGCGAGGCAACGTGCGCTCCCAGTTTTTTTACAGGAGGCGTATAATCACTGCAATT
>PKYU01000529.1 GCA_003132765.1 Chitinophagaceae bacterium
AAATTTGTAAAATCTACAAAATTGGGATTGACAACCACTGAATTCGTTTCATATCCCAAAGCTTGCCATTGCGAAAATGTAAAATAAGCACCGGCAATCTTAAAGGTTGGAGTTCCTGTTTCACAATAAAACAAATTATAATCACTTCTAAGACCGACTGTATCATCAAATTCTCCCAATGAAATGCAGGATACGTTCTTTACTGTATAGAAAATATTATTGAAGATATGGGTACCATGAGCAGGAACATTTTGTCCATGATCTCTNNCAATAAATATTTACAAGCCCCTGAAAAGTTGTATTCGAATTAGGAAGATTACTATAAAAGGTATTATTATACATGTTGGAATTGCTCATGCCTTTTATATTGACTCCACTGTACTGCGGATTATTTATAATGTTATAAGCCACGGCTCCACTATCGTTAACAACGCCTTTCTGAATAATACTCATGGGGACGTGAAACAAATAGTTATAGGTGACAAAAGCATTTTTATTGTATGAAGTAAATATACCTTCAGTTGCTCCGGTTGCGAGATCGGTTCCGGCCCATGTAAAATAATTTCCGGAGACAACTTCTCCATCTAAGTTATGGTTATTAAATCCTGGACGTTCGTCGCCTGCCTGCAATAGATAACCGCTATTAGATATGGACGATATATAATTATTTAAAAACTGGAATTTTGTAGGTACTCTCCTTGGAATATTAACTCCATTGTCATTGCTTGTCGCCATCAGATTCCTAGTAGTTCCTTGTATTGTAAGTTTTTTTTGACCTAATAGGATACAAGAACTTGTGGCGAAAGACAAAAAGATTAGAATTTTTTGTGTTTTTAAATAATTCATTTTAATTGAATTTACACATTATATCAATAATCTGAGAAAATTATGATTTCAGTTTGTAAATTTCCGAAATGGGATTTTGAAGGAAGAATTTTAATCTTTAATTGTTTTGCTTCAGCCATTCTTCAAAAAAAAGTAGAGACCAGATATGGTCGCTAAAGTTTTTCTTTTCTTTATAATTTCTCTCTAAAATTCCTTTTATAAATTTCATATCCATATAATGGGATAATAATGAATTTTTTGAAAGAAGGATATCACCTACATAGTTTTTCAGATCTTCTCTAAACCACAATGAAAGTGGTACACTAAAACCTTGTTTTGGATGATTTAATATGGATTTAGGCAAGAAAGGAGACATCGCTTTTTTGAATATATATTTTTGTTCTTTTCCATTTAGTTTCAACGGGGAAGGTATCTTAAAACTTAACTCTGCAAATTTGTGATCCAATAGTGGGACTCTAACCTCGAGAGAGTTCATCATACTTGCACGATCAACTTTCGTAAGTACACTATCTACCATATATGTTTTCATATCAAGAAATTGCAGGTTTGTAATAAAGTCGTTATCAAAGCCTTTTTTTAGAATTCCTTCTTTAAAAAGTTCTGACCCATTTGAATAATTTATTCCCTGGTAATCTCTCAATATTAATTTTTTTCGTTCTTCAATTGACCACATATGCTTATATGCACCAAAGTAATTTTTATTCTTTGAAAGTAAATAAGATCCATTTTTCCCTTTGAAATTGTTTGGAATCATTTTATGAATATTACCCCATATGAGATTATTAAGGTAAGGAGATTTGAAATTTAAGAAATAAGAATGTCGTCTGACCATGTCTGGATAGCTTTCATATCCTGCAAACAATTCATCGCCCCCATCTCCTGAAAGGGCTACTGTTACGAATTCACGTGCCATCTTGGATACATAGTAAGTCGGGATTGCTGAGGTATCGGAAAAAGGCTCATCATAAGCGTGAATTAGTTTAGGCAATAAATCAATCGATTCTGGTTCTACAATTAACTCGTGATGTTCACAGTTATATTTTTGGGCCATTTCCCGGGCATATTTTAATTCATTAAATTCCTTTTCTTTAAAACCTATGGAAAATGTCTTAATGGGTCGGCTTGAATTTTTCGCCATCATCGCAACAACCGAGCTTGAATCAATTCCACCACTTAAAAAAGCGCCTAGTGGAACATCGGAAATCATATGCATTTTGACTGTTTCCGATAGGTACATTTCAATTTCTTCCATCCATTGATCCTCCGTCTTGGAATAATCCGGAGCAAATTCGATTTCCCAATATTTTCTTATCTCAACTGAGACTTTGTCTTTAAAGGATAAGAGGAGATAATGGCCAGGCTGTAGTTTCTTAATATTTTTAAATATGGATAAATCACTCGTTATATAACCGAATGCAAAATAGGAATCCAATGCATCGCTGGATAATGTTCTATCAATGTCACCCGCCTTCAGAATAGCTTTAATTTCCGAAGCAAAGACAAATTTTTCGCTCCCCTTATAAAAATAAAAGGGCTTGATTCCAAAACGGTCACGGGAACAAAAGAGTTCTTTCTTATTGTTATCCCAAATAGCAAAAGCAAACATCCCCCTCAGGAATTGAAGGCAATCGACTCCGTATTCTTCATATAAATGAAGAATAACCTCTGTATCAGTTGATGTTTTAAAATTATAGCCTTTATTCTTTAATATACCCCGTTGCTCCAAATAATTGTAAATCTCTCCGTTAAATATTATCCATATACTTTCATCTTCATTGGTAAGTGGTTGATGACCTGTGTTTAAATCAATAATGCTTAGACGGCGAAACCCCAAACCAACATTATTTTTAGCATAAAAGCCTTCATCATCTGGTCCCCTGTGAGAAATAGAATCGGTCATTCTCTTTAAAATATGAGGTTCTATTTTTCTATTATTATCAAAAAAAACAAGACCGCAAATTCCACACATATTGAATTAATTAAGCAGTTTCTCTTTATAACTTGAAATGATCGCTGAGGACGAATAAACAGGGCGAAGAATATTATTTTCTCAAAAGGAATCTTATTCCAAGCTTCATATATTGTTTCAGAATCTGTACATTTTTCATGACAAAAGCCATTATCCAATACTTTACCAGGAAATTGTTTATCAGATTATTATCGGCACCCTTGAGATATTCAAAATATTTTAATGCGATATCCTTATTGTGATTAATTCTTGTAACAATAAGACCATTTTTACATGTATTTTTGAATTTGCTTGGATTATATTTTTTCAATTTATTTAAATAATATTCTTCATAAATTAGATTGCTATATAATTTTATTTCCNNTACTCAATGCCTTATGAATATAATAACGTTTTGCCCGATCGTCAATTTTGTACCAAAGTACTGTTTCAAACCCACTTAGGTTTTCGTTGAAATATTCATTCATTAATAAACTTGTTTTTGTCAATCCCCAGAAATCTCCTTTACATTTTGTCATTAGGGTTTTTACATCCAGGTATTGATCATTTGTCAAGCCTTTTCCTGTAAATTCATTGTCGGAAGTATCGATGCAATTGCATGAAACGGCAGTGATAGTGTCGTCAAATTGTAATGGTATGCTAATCATTGTTTCAATAGCTATTGGCAGCATTTCATCATCTGAATCAAATGTAGTAAANNTTGCAGCTGTGACTCCTTGATTTTTTTCATGGGTAAATAATCTTATCCTGGGATCATTATATTTATTCAGAATTTCAGAAGTATTATCCGAAGAGCCATCATCGACAATAATTAATTCGATTTTAGTGTATGTTTGATTTAATACACTATTTATAGTTCTTGCGATAGTTTTAGATCTGTTATAAGTAGGGATTATGACACTAATTAAAGGGGTTTCAATACTCATTTATTAGGAGATAATAACCTGAAATTATTTAAATTAAAAATCAAAGGATGGAAATGACCCACTTGCTTCTTATTGAGTTTTGCAAAAGATAGAAAATCGTATGATTATCGTATGAAATTTTATTATTATCATAAATTAATCAATGGGGGGATTCAAATAAATAGGATTCAATTCGATTGGAAAAATTCAAGGTTTTTAAAAATTAGAATTTATTCATATAGGGAATAATTTGGAGTATTGCTGTATCCGTTGCCCCTAAATGGAAAACAACCAAAGTGAATGATTCATTCTGATCCTTTTTAAATTGATCCTGACCAGCCTTTTGCGGTCAATTTCAATACTGAAAAATATAAGCTATTTTTTTTATATTAAATATAAGTATTTTCTGCTTTTGTTTTATGAACCTGGCTATTTATCCACTCATAGGTTTTTGAAATACCTTCCACAAGTGGTCTCGAAGGTGCCCAATTTAATTTTTCTTTGATTAATCTGTTATCAGAATTTCTTCCCCTCACACCAGTTGGGCCAGGAATATTTTTAATTCTTATGGTTTTTCCANNAGCAACCATTTTTACTAAATCGTTAATCGCAATCATCTCTTCGGATCCAATGTTTACTGGACCCTTGAAATCGCTATTCATCAGTCTTCTTATCGCTTCAAGGCATTCATCAATATATAAAAATGAGCGGGTTTGTTTCCCGTCACCCCAAACTTCGATTTCACCGCCACTTTCTGTTTCTGAAACTTTCCTGCACATTGCGGCAGGGGCTTTTTCTTTACCGCCATTCCCCGTTCCAAGAGGGCCAAAAATATTATGAAACCTTGCTATTCGAACGCCCATATTGTAATTTCTGAAATAAGAAAGATATAGTCGTTCACTAAATAATTTCTCCCACCCGTACTCGCTATCGGGAGCCGCAGGGTATGCAGATTCTTCGGAACATTTAGGATTATCAGGGTCCAATTGGTTATATTCAGGGTACATACATGCGGAAGATGAATAAAATATCATTTTCACTTTATGGTCTTTACTTGTCTCGGCCATGTTTAAATTAATTGTCGCTGAATTATGCATCACCTGCGCATCATGTTCCCCTGTAAATATATAACCGGCGCCACCCATATCCGCTGCTAATTGATATACCTCATCAATTTCTCTATCAAATAATTGCTTACAGAGTACAGGATCCCTTAGATCTCCAAGGATAAAATCATCAGAATGATTATTTGAATATTCATTTTCCTTAAGATCAACACCTCTTACCCAATAACCTTCATCCTTTAATCTCTTAACTAAATGGCCTCCTATAAAGCCACCTGCTCCACATACCAATGCTGTTTTTTTTCTATTCATATTGTATTTTTTTGGCTTAAAATTAATTTAGAAATTTCCTTTCAGTCTTTTAATTATTTTGATATAAACGTCTTATTTTAGCTTAAAATTGTAATTCAAGAAAGTTATTTATTTGAGGCGCTACAATTCGGTAATCAAAAATTTTGGAAGCTACAACTTTCCCTTTCTTACCTATTTTATTTGCTTGTATTNNTCATTTTTTCAGCAAAATTGTACTTTTCATAACTTTCAGCTAGCAACATGGTTTCCTTATCTTTAAAATAAAATTTTACTTCTCCATAAATTGTTGAAATTACAGGATTTCCTGAGGCGAGATATTCTCCAGTTTTGTGAGGAAATCTTGCAAGGTCTTGAAATGTTGGTCTCAGCGGTATTAGAAGTGCTTTAGCATTCTTATAATAGGTATATAATTGTTTTTTCAGCCAAGTTAGAAAATATTATTATTTTTTCTTTTTGATGTTGATTATTTATATAGTCTTTTATCTCTCTAATATTATTCCTTTCAAGACCTCCAATAACCAAATACAAGAAAACGGAAGTATTATTCAAAATTTCGAAAGAATCAATAATGAAATGAATGATTCTTTATTGGTCGAATCTCCACATAGCAAAAAATAATCTTGATTCGCTAAGATATCAAAATTATTATATTTTGCAAAATCTATAAGGACTGGTATCTTCAAATTTTGTTTTCCTAGGGCAACATTCTTAACTTGATTTATGAGAAATTCGCTAATTAAGAAAATCGAATCAGAAAGTTTAAGGCATAATTATCGAATAAATAAGCATTAATCTTTTTGACAATTTCAAGCCTTTGTTTCCTGATTGCAGAATAATATTCCACATGATTTAGGATAATTTTAAATCTAAATATCTTTGATGAAATTTTGTAATAAAAAATTAAATAAAAATTTCGGGTTGTAAGAATAGCATAATTCAATCTGGTATTCCGCTTATGTTTCTGTCAAATGAGAAACTCGTTGATTTTACCCCTGATCTGGATAGGTCGTCTTTTTAAAAAGTGGTCATTCCTGAAATAAGGCCCTAACGCGTATATATAACTTATTTTTTAAAAAATTCCAGTTGGTTTAAATTTCAGACGAAACATTGGTTCATCCTGCCTGTTCTTTTTTTCGGAGAATAAAAAAATTGCAAGAACCTCCCAAAATGTAACTCAATTTGTTTCGTGCGCTCATTCCTAGACGACTATCCATGATCGATGCTCCGGTGTAAAACAAACAATTCGAGCCGCTGCCAACGACAATCCAACCCGTTTTTCGAAACAATCGAATCCACCAGTCACGACTAAAATAGAAAATTTCTGAGATTGCATTCCGGGCATGTGCNNAAAACGCCAACTACTCGATGGCAAAACATGTAACACGAATCCACCGGGTTTAAGGACCCGCATTATTTCTTTCTGGAACTCAAAAACAGCAGGAATCATCTCTAGACTATTTGAACTGAAAATTATATCGAAGGTATGATCGACAAAAGGAATGATTTTCCCATCATACTCGGTTACGGGCCAGATTCGATGCTTTGCATAGTTGCTAGAAGTTAAATCGATTGCGCTCACAACATAACCCCTGTTTTCTAACGCCTGAGCTTGCCATCCGGTTCAGGCACCAATCTCTAAAATTTTGCCACCGGGTGGAAGCAATTTAAGAACAAGTTTAAGTTCAAATGTCCTAATCGATTCCAAATGTGCTAACGTCTGTTCTGCAGTCCAGAATGTGAAGACTGACCGTATATTTCGAAGCACTTTCTTTTTTGTCATGTTTGAACAATTTTATTTGCAAGTAATTTTACCTCCTTAATATTTATAGCCTATTATCCATTGAACCATCATCAATAATAATGAGCTCAAAATACTTGTATGTTTGATTTAATATACTGTCAATTGTCCGTTCAATAGTATGCGTCCTTTCAAAAGTGGTCATGATTATAATAATCAAAGGAAATTCAATATCCGACATATCTCTTAATTGAGTATTCACAATTTCTATTATTAAGTGGGTCAATAACCTAATCTTTTTTCTTGCCTGATAATCATAATTAAATATCTCTTCTTTTGATTTTTTTTTCAAATAGTTGAGGTTACTCCTGCTTATTTTATCCCAATTACCGTTAATCATTTAATGACTGGACAATAAATGAATCTACCAAGAATTCGATTTTCTCAAATTATTATAATTAGCTTATTTAATTCCTGTTCATATAAAAACAATCAAAATTCAGAGTTTATAAAATCGTTTATAACAGTCGCATTGGCCCGATAGTCAAAAATTTGTGATGCAACCGCTTTACCAAGTTTACCAATTTTTTTTGCCTCCATAGGATTGTTTATTACAAATTGCATTTTTTTAGCAAATGAAATTATATCATACTTATCTGCCAGGAGCATGTTTACCATGTCTTTAAAATAGTATTTAACCTCACCGTAATTCGTCGAAATAACCGGATTTCCTGAAGCGAGATATTCTCCTGTCTTATGAGGGAACCTGGCCATATCCTCAAAGGAAGGCCTTAAAGGGATCAGAAGCGCCATTGCACTGTTATAATAAGAATACAATTGTTTTTCAGATAAATTAGAAAATATTTTTATTTTATCATTCAAAAGATAATTACCAATGTATTTTTTAATTTCTATTAAATTATTTTCCTTCCCGCTAACTACTAAATACAAGTAAATAAATGTATTATCATTTAACTGCCGGAATGAATCGATTATAAGAAGAATGATTTCTTTATAGGCTGCATTCCCGCAAAAAAGAAAATATTTTTGATCTCTCAAAATTTCAATATCATTATATTTTTCAAAATCTGTAAGGACTGGTATCTTCAAATATTTTTTTCCTGGGGCAACCTTCTTAACTATATTTATGAGAAATTCACTAATTGGGAAAATCGAATCAGAAAGTTTAGGGGCATAATTATCGAATAAATAATCATTAACCTCNNCAAATATTTCGGATAATATTTTGTAATAACAAACGGAATAAAAACTCCGGGTTGAAAGAATTGCATAATCCAAACTATTATTCCGTTTATGTTTCTTAAGGATCAGGAATTCATTGATTTTACCCATTATCTGGTTAAGTCTTCTATTGAAAAAATGGTCATTCCTGAAACAAGACCCTGAAGCATATATATAACTTATTTTTTCAAAAATTCCGGTTGGTTTAAAATCAGGATGGTCCTTGATATTAAGATACCCATTTCTGCATATTACTGTAACTTCATTCTCTTCAAGGATAAGGCTTTTAGAGATTAATATTAATCTTTGAACTTCAGCGAATCCAAATGGGAAAGTAGAATATCCTAAAAATACAATTGATTTCTTCTTCTTCATTAAACTTTAATTAACCAAGACCATGTTGATGGAGCGTACGTTCATCCTTAACCTCAGCATATGGTTTTAGTTGTAAAACGGTAAATTAATTGAAATTTTCTGTAAAGACCTTTTGGCGGAATTAGTTCCAAAATTATGCTCCATTTTAAAGGGGACAATTACCTAAATTGGCAAATATTACCTTGTAAATCCATATTAAATCTTTCTCAACACTTTGAATGGATTCCCGCCAGCTACAACAATTACATGAATATTTTTCCACCAATAATCACGTTAATTAAGTTATTAGAGCTTACTCGAATCGAATCCATCCTATATCCAATATTATTAAAGGTTTCTGTAAGCGATTACTTGGTTCCAGGAGCAAGCCACTTTCATTCATAATGCAATTAGCTCTGCAAAGGATTATTTTGAAACCCTTCAAGCAGAATTGCTTCATTAATCATTTTCTGAAACTACAGTCATTTCCGAAAAATGATAATATAGCTTAAATAATAGAGGCATAGATTTGAAGCAGATCATTGATAATTTTTTGAGGATCATGTCTGGCAGTAGCTCTCTGCCTCGCGCTTATGGCAAGCTTTGTTGCATATTCAATATTTTCAAGTAATTCGATAATAGCGCCCGATAAGGCATAAGGATCTCCATCCTGAACTAATAGACCTTCTATTTTATCTGACAAAATACTCGGAATTCCACCAGCATATGTGGCGATTACGGGCATTCCAAGTAGCATAGCTTCGCAAACAGAATTGGGACTATTATCAATGTGAGATGGGTGGACAAATAAATCCGCATCTAACATATTCTTAATAAGCTCTTCTTCATCTAAAGGACCTAACAATTTAATGTTGACGTCTCTAAATTTAGATTTATATTTTCGCTCGGTAAGATAAGCAATTTCATCTCCATCTCTGATTCCTGCTATTTTCCAATGAATACTATAATCCGGAAAATTTTTCTGCAGTATCTTTTTACATTCGAAAATAGTTTCCAAACCCTTAAAAATATTTTTACTTATAACTGAAATGATATTTAGGTTGCTTTTTTTTGTTATAGGTTGCCACTTATGAATGTAAAATCCAGACCGTAAAATTTCGTCGCAATGATAATATTTGGAGCCTCGTGACAATATGGATGATAATCTTCTATCCCAATCAGTTCGGCCCATAAAGAATTTACACTCTTTGAATATTTTTCTTTCACGTTCCGCAGATTTTTTGGCAATGATATAATCATGATAAAGTCCTCCACCTTTCAACAATATTTTTTTATTTGAATATCTTAATAGATAATAGGGAGTAAAACCAGTAAACCATTTTAGATTGTTCACAGTTAAGTTTCCTTGAAAATGGATTATGCAAGGAATTGAAATTTTAGGGATAATTAATCCAAAATCACTTTCTGTTCCAAAAATATTAATAAGATCAGGTTTAAACTCATCAATAATATCCAAATAGGATTGAATATCCATTTCATTTTTTATCCGATGGGTCCAACGGAAAACCACTTTCCTGAATTTGCTTACAGGCAATTTATTGTTTACAGGATAATATTTAGTATTATTAATGGTAAATGGCTTAATATCTATGTTATTTAAATGGAAGGATATTCCTAAATGAACAGAAGGGACCTTAGTTAACTCACTTTCTAGTGACTCAATCCATGATCCTCCTACTCCTTTTTTTTCTAAATAACTTGATCCCAAAGATGGGGTATTAGTAAACCATAATACTCTCATTTCAATTTATATTTGAATTAGATTTTCTCAGTCTCTTAGGGATATTTTTAATCCGGGACAATTGAAAAATGAATTGATCCAAAGGGTCACCTACTTTTAAAAAGAAACTCTTTATTGAGTATTTTTTAGAATTAAGTAATATTTCTATATCATCTGTTCTTCTAATTCTTGCCTTAACCACACCGGTATTAATATCGCTGATCATTTTTATCGCTTGTGCTGGATGTTGTCCGCGAAATCTCTTGAGCCAGCTGGGATACAGGTAAAGATTATGCACCCTATAAGGATTTCCTATTCTAAAAAAATTATTTTCAGCCCAATCAGTTATTCCAGAGCAATCGTCTGGCTTTTCATTCTGATAAACTTTTACCTTCTGTTCCACCTGCCATGGAAATAATAAGGAATAATGGTACATGAAAATTTTCTTCCTGAGCATTTCTTTGCCTGAAATCCAGTGTTTTTGCCTTAGATCAATTCCATTTTCGTCTAATACTGTCGGGGGTTCATGTGTTAAGTATTTATAATTTTTTGACCATTTAAAAAGTCTGTGATAATACTTTTCTCCCCTTCTTAGTGCCCACGAATCAGAGACATAGTTAATATCTCCCCAAAAAGTATGAGTGGGAAAAGTAACAGAAGTTATTGAAGGCTCATTCTGAAGCAATCTGATTATTCTTTCCATATCTTCCTCCCTGTAAAATTCATCGATATCAATTTGCCAGAGGTAATCACCAGTCGCTCTTTCTGCATAAGCTCTGGATTGCGGAGTTCTGTCGTTCCCTAATTCATCTTTCTTTGGCCAAAAGCCATCCCGTACTACAATTGTTAGTTTGTTTTCAGTATCTTCTTCTGCTTTGAATTTATGCAGACTTTCCAAGGTTCCGTCAATCGAATGCCCATCGGGAGTACATACAGATTTAGTATCTTCATGCCCACCCTCCACAACTATTATTTCATGTGCATAAGGATATAGGGAGCGAAGACAATATCTGGTGAAAGGTTCACCATTGAGCACGATTATGCCAAATGTGATTTTTGGAAATTTACTATTTTCCATAATATTTATTCTATTTCTGACTGCTTGTTCCACGCATTTAAAATCTGGTAATCAAAATATCATTGCTGGATTTTAGCCTTACTACTACTCCTATTCATGAGATAAGCCATTTGATTTCTCATGCCAAAATATAGGCCATCAGGGAAATAATCAAGACGGCAGAAGCTCCCGAACCTGGAAATATTACCTGGTTTTGTCATAAATCTGTTCAGGCAAACAAGATTTTCCTGGACAAATGGCAAAAAATTTACCTTTTGCTTTGTTGTAAATGCAAAACGAAATCCTTCTTCTTCTGTTGCTTCCAAAACGTGGTCATTAAAATTTCCATTAGGAAAAGCTGTGGTAATTGGGAGAGTTCCAGTCAAATCAAAAATAATTTTATTAGATATCCTAAATTCCTCTATTATTTCTTCTTTTGTATATTTTGTCAGGATTGCATGATTGTGTGTATGATTACCAAATGATACTAAGGGACTTTTTGAATTACTCTTCACTTCATTTTCGTTGAATGGTCTGTCTATATCCGACCATGGCTTGAAAGCCTCTATGGCAAAATTTTTTAAAATGTAATTTTCTATAAGGCGAAATTTAAGGCCCTTCAGATATTCTTGTTCATTTCTAATTGTATTAATATTCTTTCCTTGCTTCATTCTATATTTATAGATGATATCCCACCAATAGGACCTATTTTCAACTATAAATTTTGTAGAGATAAAAAAAACGGAAGGAATCTGATATTTTCGAAGTATATCTATTGCTAGATAATTATTAAAATATCCATCATCAAATGTTATCATTGCATAAGGCTGCTCTTTATTTAGTCCTCCAGTTATATCTTCAGGAGAAATGAATTTATATTTATGATTTAGAAAATAATCAATAAGTTCTTCAAATTGGCAGGCAAGCATATTATTTTGAGGATCAATATGATTTAAAGCCTTCTGTTTCTCTGACTCAAAAAGGCCATGAAAAGTAAACACCAATAATCTCCCATTTTCCTTTCTAAATTTCAAAATAAGAGGATTTATAAAAAATCCTAGTTTTTCAATCAATCCAGGAATATTATTATCAAATACATCTCTAAGCATAAGTTGGAAAGCTTGGTCCATTTATAATTATTAATAGTCTCTTCATATTCTTGAACAATATCAGTTTAGAATTATTCGAAATAAATTCCACATTATCAGGAATAATTAATTGAAGGCTAAATCGGCTTTTTTCCTAAATCCTAATGCAGCCGATAGCATGGCAAAATACCATAATCCAATAGTAAATCCATGTCCTGATAAGAACGTCCAGGATACAAAACTCTCAATGGTTTGAGAAAAAATATACAATAAAAACAATAACGCCAGGTTAGAAAGTATCCCTTCTGAATTAAAATAAGAAGTTAAAGCGCGAATAATTGAAATGATATAAAGTATTGCAAAAAGAATCGCTCCAACTAAGCCCCATCTGAAAATCACCCCTGTCCACACCATATCTGCAGTAGTCCCGTTCATATCGGTGAATATGGGTACTTGCTTTTCTGTTACAGATCCCATTCCAAATATTTTACTGGTCTCATCCATTTGAGAAAATATGCTTTCAAAATTCATCCACCTGAATTCAAGGTCATTCGGATCTTGTGAAGAAGATTGGGAGGATTTAATTTCTGAGAACCTTCCTAAAAAGTATTCGGTACCTGTTGGAAATATTTTTGATAATAATAAGAAAATTAATATCCCCCCTAAAATGAAAATCGAAACATTCTTCAAAACCAATTCAATTTTTCTTTTTTTTATTCCGGTTAACATATAATAAAGCAAAAAAAGAAAAACTATTATTAATAAATAACTTCTTGTATAAGTAAAAAAAATTGCTAATAAATTGACGCTTAATAGTATTATAGAATAGAATGGTTTTTTTTCTTTAAAAACCAATAAGAATGCGATAGAAAAAAGGAAGAAAGGAGGCATAAAATAAAAAGCTCGAAAAATATCTTTGCCCTGAAACTCATCTCTTACACCTGCTGTATCCTCGTAGATGTTAACATGTAATCCCTGATTTAGTAAATATAAAAATGATGCAATGCCATTAATCACTACCAGGCTAAATAGAAATTTGACCAATACATCCGGATCATTTTCCGAAGTCCAATTTCTGATAATGAAATAACTGGCAAAAATCGAAATCTGTGTAAAAAATTCTTCAAATACATTAGTAATATCTATATAATTTATAGATGCCATTATAAATCCGGAAAATGAAAGGATCGACAGACCGATTATACAATAATCAAGAATGCCCAATTTTCCCGAATTTAGGAGAAAACCTACCTCTTTATTCTTGCGAATAATTTTGGACAAAACCCATAGAACAACAAGCCAAATAAACAAGATTTCCGGGCCTAGGTTATTAGGAATATGAAAAAGTTTAGCTTGGTTAAAAAAAACAGAATCATCCATAAATATGAGAAAAGGAATGCCTAAAAGATAAATAGGCTCCTTTATCCCTTTTACAACAAAAAATGAGGCTAATAAGTAGGGTAATAGAAGTCGGAAAAGGTGTATCATGGTCTATAAATAAGAATGTATTGACTTACTATTTAGTCATTTGCTGTAAAAGCATTAGTAATTACTTGTTTAAACCGTTTAGGATTATTCAATTTCATATATTCCATAATTGAACTTTTAAAGAAGTCGATTGGTAATTTTTTAAACTCCTTGAATTTTTCAAATAACGTATTAGGATCATCATTATATGTGAGGCCTAATTTATATTCTTTTACCAGGTACCCCATTATCCCTACATCAGGAACTAGAACAGGAATGCCATAATTCAAAGCCTGAAGCATAACACCACTTGATCCGTAAAAATTACGATAAGGCAATATTAAACGATCAACAGATTTAAAAAAATATTCTATACACAAGGGATCTGATATATACTCATTGGTCTCAAATAATCTTCCACTTACTTGTAGAAAAGTCTTTAATTCACTTAAATAAATGTCAAAGTTTTCTTTTTCATTATATAAACCACAATGGACAAAGCAGGCATCATACTCAATAGCCATCTTTATGAGGCGGTCATAACCTCTTCTTTTAGCAGCTGTACCAAAATAGAAGAAAATAAATCTATCCTTATTATTTTCTTTAAAACGATTTAACTTTTCAATCCAAATCCGTTGATCCTTGTTTTCATCTTTAATCAGTATATCTGCATAACTCTGGAATACATCTGGCAGGAATTGAGAATTGGAATGACGAGAAACAAAATATTCGTCGAGGTACATTGCACAATCCAATAATCGAAATCGTTTTAAGAGATATTCATGAAACAAATAATCATCTGCTTTCCATACTGAGGGTAATCGTTTAATGTATCTTAGCTTATTCAAAAAATTCAGCTTCTCATAAAAATAAAAAGGTCGAAAAAAAATTCCAATAGTTCTACCTCGCAATTTTATTTTGTTAAATATTTGTGAATTAAATAACTGAATATGATTATCAGCTTCCGCAAAAATAGTCAGATCTGCATTACAAGTATCTTGTAGGTCAATGAATTCTCTTTTTGAAATATTTGAACCATCTTTTACATAAATACTTGTATCAATAAATGTTATAGAATTATCTTCCCTAAGTTTGTTAAGGTAAGTTGAATTAACAATCTCTTCCTTAAGATTACCGGCAACAAAAATTTTAAAGCCCAATTCATTAAGAATATGAGCATAGATGTATACATGAACCTGCCTGTGACCATCAAAACTATTAGATAAGATCAAGCTATTGGGCATTTGTGAAATTTGTTAATGAAATAAACTCTTGCAAAACCTTCTTATTATTTTTTGTAAACTGCAATAATTAATAGTTATAGTATTAATTATAGTATTTCAAAAAATTACAGCCACCAATTCTGCATTTGATTCTATTTAAATAATGCATAAACTTTAATTAGGGCATCTCTAATAACTCACTTTTTTGATGATTGATTTTTAGCGAGTTTATTTTTGATGCATATTGGGTCTTTAATTTGCTTTTTATAGTCTTTTCAGGGATAGTTTTAATCTTTATTGCCCATTTTTTTTAGTTTGGGCATACTTATCTCATCAACTTTTTAATTCTACCTTCAACTGAACTAACCTCCATAGATTGTAAGTAAGATTCATCAACCCAATGGCTGCTGTATTCCTGGCAATACTTCGGTAGTGCAAGTTCATCTCATTCAAGGTATTGGTCATAAAGCCAAATATATGTTCTANNTTTTGATTTCTTCCGGTTGGATTGTTGTTGTCTTTTGGTCAATGGATTGTTTCGATACTCTTTTTCTTGGATACAGCTTTGTATATTTCTTTTAATGGAGGCTTGTTCTAAAGCTTCACTGCGATACGCACTGTCAGCAAATAGTGGCTGGCGGCCATCTTCTTTTTTATCCAATAGTTCTTCTAAAACTTCACTGTCGTGAATATTAGCAGTGGTGGCTCTGTATTTGGTGATGAGTTTGGACTTACTATCGGCCTTGATGTGATTTTTATACCCAAAATAATTTTTNNCCTTCAGTGCCTTGTTTTCTTCACGGCTGTTACGTTTTACAGGCACTTCTACAATGGAAGCGTCTACTAATTTACCTTTGTTTACAATAATACTATCCATATCTAATTGCTTATCTAAAAGATCAAATAATTTTTCTATCATTCCCCCGGCAGTTAGTTTATCACGGAACAGCCAAACTGTTTTTGCATCCGGTACATTATTATTAATACCTAAACCCAAAAAACGCATAAAGCTCAACCGGTCAAGTATCGCATATTCTATGGCATCACCGCTTACATTATAATAACGTTGCAGAATCAAAATTTTAAACATAAGCAC
>PKYU01000611.1 GCA_003132765.1 Chitinophagaceae bacterium
CTTTCCGGCGATCCTGAAAGCGCTTTTGGAGGAGTGCTGATCGCGAATAGTTCCATTAATAGAACAACAGCTGAAGCTTTGAATTCTTTGTTTTTCGAAGTATTAATAGCTCCTTCTTTTGATGCCGATGCCCTGGAATTACTTCAATCAAAAAAGAACCGCATTCTTCTCAGGTTGAAAAATTTTCCTGAACGAACCCAAATGTCAAAAACGATCTTAAACGGGATATTAAGCCAGGATTTCTACAAAGGAAATTTTGCCGAATGGAATGAAGTTGGCGGAAGGCCTTCTACAGTGGAGGAAAAAGAAAATTTAATATTTGCAAATCTCGTTTGCAAGCATTTAAAAAGCAATGCCATTGTTATAATAAAGAATAATCAATTGATTGGGAAAGGTTGCGGGCAAACCTCACGAATTGATGCGCTCAGACAGGCAATAACCAAAGCCAAACAGTTTAATTTTGATCTAAATGATTCAGTAGNNATTGTAAATCTAATAACCTGGTTATGGTAATAACGGGAACCCGCCATTTTAAACATTAAATACCATAAGCCATTTAGGTAATTCTAAGAATCAGCAGTATTCTTAAATCTTTCTTTCCACATTTGGTTGAAAGTCTTCTTGCTGAAATGAAGTTCAGAGCGATGTTTATTCCAGTCCTTAAATAATTTGTTGACTACTTTGGATTTAAGTTCTCCGTTGCCCATATTCATAATCCTCCTGTTTAAAGAAGCAAACTTCCAAAGTTTCCAGGCGGTTTTTTCTGAAATACTTGCCAGGCCTTGTTTCACACTTTCATTTCGATTGAACAACAGCAATTCATGAAGGTTAATTTTTACTGCACATACTTCAGTGCAGTTCCCACAAAGAGAAGATGCAAAACTCAGGTGTTTATATTCTTCCATTCCCTCCAAATGAGGAGTGATCACACTTCCAATTGGTCCGCTATAGGTAGCCCCATAAGCGTGGCCACCAATGTTTTTATACACAGGACAGGCATTCAGACAAGCGCCACACCTTATACAATATAAACTTTCGCGTTGCCTTGTATCTGCTAAAATTGTGGAACGGTTATTATCTAATAATATCACATACATTTCTCCAGGGCCATCAGTTTCGCCAAGTTGTTTAGGCCCTGAAATAATACTGCTGTAAACAGTTATTTTCTGCCCCGTTCCATAGGTAGCTAGTAAGGGCCACAATTGCCCAAGATCTGTTATCGATGGTATAACCTTTTCTATTCCCACTATCACGATATGTGTTTTGGGCCAGGCAGTACACAGCCTTCCGTTTCCTTCATTTTCAGTAAGGGCAATTCCCCCAATATCGCTGATGATGAAATTAGCTCCTGTTATTCCAATTTCCGCCTGGGTATATTTTTCTCTTAATATTTCCCGTGCCACAAGAGTAAGTTCCTCAGGTGACAGCTTTGACTTGGTACCAAGTTTTTGTTCGAATAGTTTTGCAACATCTTCTTTGCTTTTATGCATCGCAGGCGTTACAATATGATAAGGCGGTTGTCCGTCCAATTGCTGAATATATTCTCCAAGGTCTGTTTCAATACTTTCAATTTCATTTTTTTTAAGAAATTCATTGAGATGAATTTCCTCTGTAACCATACTTTTACTTTTGACAATGGATTTACAATTTTTTTCCCTACATATTTTTAGTATTTCATTTAAAGCCTCCCGTGAGTTTTGTGCCCAAATAACTTTTCCCCCTCTCCTGGAAAATTGTTTTTCAAATTCTTCCAAATGCTTATCCAAAGTTTCGATTGCATGCCATTTAATATTCTTCGCCCGTTCCCTTGCTATGTCTAAATTTACAAATTGGCTCTTTCCTTGCGGTACCACAGCATTGTACCGGCCAATATTGAAGTTTATTTTTTGACGGTGGTCTAAATCAGCGGCTTTTATCGTGCTTTTCGCTAAAAATATTTCGGATTGTTCTGACATCTATAATTCTTTATTGTCTCCTGATTATTTAAACCTTTTCTAAAGTTAAATTACTTTCATTGAAACACCTATTTTATAAACTCATTGGATGTTTATTATAGGGAAACAAGATAAAAACTTTCTATCATTTTTTACTTCACTTCGAAAATCGGGATAAACGATATACAATTTAATAATATTCTTCTTTTCTATTACTAATTAAGGCCTTCTTTTCATTTCCGAAACGAGATTTGAATTTTTTTACCCTACTGAATTTATCAGATACTTTCTATTTATTTTGTGCATAAATGAAGTTAAATATTTACGCTTTCAATCTGTATATTGCATCGTAAAATATAATATAACGTTGACTTCATTTCTAACTTTTTCCAAAAGAATCCTTCTAATTATGAAAATAAAATATCCGCTTTCGATGGCAATTGCTGCCTTTTCCTTTTTAAATTCATTTGGGCAAACTTCTACCATATCCGGGCATGTCTTCAATGACCTGAATAATGATTCTCTTTATCAATCAGGAGAGGGGCTCCCTAATATTAAAGTTTGGCTGTTCGATCTAAAGGAAAATTCTATAAAATTTCGTGTAATACCGGTAGATTCTGTTGTTACCGATGCAAATGGCTCGTACACATTTTCTAATGTGGCAGCCAGTGATTACCAGGTTCGGGTCATGATTGCTTCTATGCCGCCCACTATAACCCGGGCCGTAGTTGATAATGATTCTTACCCCAATGGGCTTACCAATGTAATTGGTGTGGATGGTTCCAGTTCATACCCAAATATAAACTTTGGATTTGGTTATACCTCAGTTGCCCCAACATTTACGAGTAATCGCATTTTTCAATGGAATGCCAGCAACACATTTATTAATACGACTTCTCAAACATACAATTTGACCCCCGAGACCTGTAACGGCAATCCATTTAACCCAACTATTACCTGGAAAACTGACAGGACCAATACTCCCGGTGGATCATATGGGACAAATACTTACCCCCAATCATATTACCCGGGAGCCATTCTAGGAGTGGATTGGCCGGGTAATCTCAAAGGAGGCATTAATACTTTGGATACTACTTTTCAATTAATATTTGGGGACGATAGCTACACCTCCGTAAACAATGACCGCCAGACTACAACAATAATATTCAGCCATTCAGTAGATAATGTAAAATTTTCCATCTATGATATTGATCATGCCGATCCTCAGAGAGCAACAGGAAGACTTGACCATGTAAAAGTAACTGGGTATGATGGGCTGTCCTCCGTTATGCCTGTAATTCTAACCCCTTCAGCAGCTCCATGGAATACGGTTTCAGGTAGCACCATTTATGGCTTTGCGGATTACCCGATATGGAGCCATACACTTGCCTATAATTCTCAAAATGAGGACCATGGAACTGCTAATGTTTATTTTCAAAATAAGATAGATTCAATCGTAATTCAATACGAGGAGTGGGCACCGGTAATGCTTCCAGGAAAAGGAGTTCTTGATGCTACTCCTGCAGCTTCAGCACCAGCCAATGACTGGGTTGACAGAACAGCTCCAAATGCTCCAACTTCCAGAGGTATTTCCATTGGCAGCATTAATTATAGTTTCTATTGCAACGCTGTAATGCCGGTTACGCTTGTAAATTTTGCAGCTTTACAAAACGGCTGCAATTCAGTATTGCAATGGCAAACTTCATTTGAGCAAAACCTAAACTATTTTGAAATTGAATATTCTACTGATGGAAGTAATTTTAAAATGATAAGTTCTGTTAAAGCAAAAGATATTTCAACAGGAAGCAACTACCAGTTTCCTGTTTCTTCTTCCGGAGTTGCCGGATATTACCGATTAAGAATGACAGATTTTGACGGCCAATACAAGCTTAGTAATATTGTTTCTGTTGATCCTTGCAATAAAAATACGACATTCAGTATTGCTCCAAATCCGATCAACCAGGGTGAAAACTTTGGAATAACAATTTATTCAGCTGATAATAATTCAAGGCAGGGAATCATAGAAGTTTTTAATGCAAATGGCACTAAAATACTACAACAAAGCGCAAGCATAAGCCTGGGCAATAATATTGTATCAATAAATTCTAGTAGTATGGCAGCAGGTGTTTACCTGATCCGACTTGTTGACGGTAATAATAACCTTATTGGTAATTCCCAGAAGATTATTGTCAGATAATATCAAAATTTAATTTATTTGTAGGAGTATCGGAATTTATTTCCTATACTCCTTTTCATTTTATTGAAGGATGGATCGGTTTCTCCTGAACCTGGTATTTTTACTTTTTTTCCACCTTTTCAGTTGATTGCCTCTACTACAATACCTGCAAATATTCACCATTTTGCTGCCAGGGAGATTTATAAAAATCGAAGAATTGTCCGTTGACGAGCAATATGGTATTACATAATATTATCAATATTTATTCGTTTATTATTTAGGGATCCTTATAATATGAAACAAAAAATTTTTTTAACTGCTATAGTAAGTGCATTCGTCCTTTCCATTTCATTTGGACAATCGACCATTTCCGGTTATGTATTCAATGATCTAAACAACGATTCTNNTGCACCGCGGTACAGAGTAATACCTATAGATTCAGTTGTTACCAATGCTTCGGGGTTCTATTCTTTTTCAGGGGTTGTAGCAGGCAACTACCAGGTAAGGGTTATGATTACTTCAATGCTAGCAACCATTACCCGCGCTGTTATTGATCCAGATTCTTATCCCAATGGTCTTACTAATATTACAGCGGATGGCACAAGCGTCTACCTGAATACAAACTTTGGGTATGCAAATACAGCTACTGCTCCAACATTTACAAGTGACCGCGCTTTTCGATGGAATGCAAGTGATTCGTTCGTTAATACATATTCCCAAACTTATCCTTTAGCATCCGAGGTTTGCGGAGGAACTACTTTTAATCCTACTATTACCTGGACAACTGATAGAATCATCACCCCCGGAGATGCCTCTGGTTATGGTACAAGTACTTTTCCGGAAGCTAACATGGCAGCAGCGGCAGCTCCTATGGGAGGGCAGAATTGGCCAGGAAACCTCAAAGGTGGGATTAATACTTTAGATTCAACTTTTGTCTTAATTAATGGCGGAAGTGCCTATACTACAGTTAACAATGACAGGATAACC
The DNA here is from genome assembly GCA_003132765.1 of Chitinophagaceae bacterium. Taxonomy (GTDB): domain Bacteria; phylum Bacteroidota; class Bacteroidia; order Chitinophagales; family Chitinophagaceae; genus Ginsengibacter. The sequence goes on from PKYU01000611.1 coordinate 5,098, forward strand.
GTTACTATTCAATTCAACAACCCGGTAATTAATGTGAAATTTTCAATTTATGATATTGACCATGCCGATCCTCAGGTGGCAACCGGAAGAATTGACCATGTAAATGTTACGGGTTATGATCTTTCAAATCCTGTTAATCCTGTAATTCTAAGCCCCTCTGCTGCGCCGTGGAACACTGTTTCAGGTAATAATATTTGCGGCTTTGCAGATTACCCCATATGGAACTATTCAACAGCGTATAATTCCGGAAATCAGGATCATGGTACTGTAAATGTATATTTCGGCAGCAGAATCGAAACCATTGTAATTCAGTATGAGGAATGGGCGCCGGTATTACTTGTCGGGAAAGGGATTAACAATGCATCCATACCGGCTAATACTCCAATTGAATCTTCATGGTCACCTAGATCCGGGGCCACTGCTCCAACGTTCAGAGGTATTTCTATTGGTAGTATAAATTATAGTTTGGATTGCGCAGATATTATTTTACCTGTATCCCTGGAGAATTTTGATGCTGTACAAAATGGCTGCAATTCAACTTTAAAGTGGCAAACGTCAAATGAGCAAAATCTTGATTATTTTGGTATTGAACATTCCACAGATGGAGTTAATTTTCAAATGGCAGGTACCGTTAAGGCACAAAATATCTCGTCTGGCAGCGATTATGAATATCCGGTACCCTTAATCGGTGGGGTTGGGTTCTACCGGTTGAAGATGATTGGTAAAAGTGGCTCTTCCCAGCTAAGTAATACTGTTTCAATATCGCCTTGTAATAATAAAAATATTACCTGGAATATAGCTCCGAATCCCATAAACCAGGGGAATGATTTTACCGTTACAATATCTTCGGATCAAAATAATTCTCCGCAGGGATCTATTATAATCTTTGATTCAAATGGGAAAAAAATCTTCCAAAAAAATACGAATATTGGCCCCGGCAATACTCCTGTTACTTTGAGTACCAGCATGATGGCTTCAGGCATATACCTTATCCGTCTCTTAGATGCCAACAACAATGCGATTGGTGATCCGCAAAAAATTATCGTGAAGTAACATTAATGCATATTTTTCTATGAAAGGGTGCAAGTAATTTAAACCTGGGTGCTCTTTTCTATTTTAATATACCAAGCTCTTTCCCGACCTTAGTAAAAGCGTCAATTGCCAAATCCAGGTGTTTCTTTTTGTGAGCGGCGCTCAACTGCACCCTGATACGAGCCTGTCCTTTGGCAACTACAGGAAAGAAAAATCCTATCACATAAATCCCTTCTTCCAGCAACCTTGCTGCAAAGTTTTGTGCCAGCACTGCATCATATAGCATAATTGGAACGATAGGGTGCTCCCCGGGCTTTATGTCAAAACCGGCCTTGGTCATTTTTCTTCGGAAATATTTTGTATTTTTTTCAAGTTTATCTCTCAGTTTTGTTGTCTCATTCAGGAGATCAAATATTACAATGGAAGCCCCAACTATACTTGGTGCAACAGTATTACTAAAGAGATAGGGCCTGCTGCGCTGCCGAAGCATTTCAATAATTTCTTTTTTACCGGAAGTGAAACCTCCGCTTGCGCCTCCCAGAGCCTTACCCAGTGTACCTGTTATAATATCAATTCTTCCAAATACACCGCGGTATTCGTGTGAACCTCGTCCTGTTTTTCCTAAAAACCCTGTTGAATGGCATTCATCAATCATCACGGCAGCATCATATTTATCAGCCATATCGCAAATTTTATCCAATTGGGCAATCGTTCCATCCATGCTGAAAGATCCGTCGCTAACAATTATCCTGTTGCGTAATTGTTGGCTTTCTTTCAATTTTTCTTCCAAATCCTGCATATTGTTATGTTCATACCGGAAC
>PKYU01000273.1 GCA_003132765.1 Chitinophagaceae bacterium
ATAAAATTTCATTTCTAAAAATAATTACCTTGAAATACTTTGAAATAAGGGAAAGAAATTTTATTTTAAAGCCGAAACAAAACTATATTATATGAAAGATCCGGAGCGTAGTATTGGCCTTTTCCTGCATATAATTGGTATCATTATGATTGCAGGCGGATTTCTTGGAGCTTATATAGTAGCACGACGCTTTTGGAAACAGGTTGATATTGATATTTACAAAGCCGGCGCGATTTTACCACTCATGAAAACATTACCTATAATTATTCAGTTAGGGGTATTATTACAGGTTTNNATGGAAATATTGGGGCGAAAACTGGCTTACTATCAAATTAATATTAGTTGCACTTGCTTTTACCAATGGCCTGATGGTGGGTAAAAAGCTTGGGGCAAAAATAGGTATGCAGTTATTTTCTCCCTCACCTGATAAAGCAGCCCTTGCAGTCTTAAAAGGCAAGATGAAAAACTTTAATTTCATCCAGGCCATACTACTCTTTGGTATCCTTCTCCTATCTACTGTATTTAGATGATTCATTATTTGGGAATTTCATTTTAGATAGATTTGCTGTATTTTCAAGAAAGATGGTAAACGGACGGAAGATGAATACGAGTGGCATTTGTATGAATAGCATTGCTACAATTAAATTACAAGCCATTCGCATTTGGAAATATTTCTTCTATGCCAGGCAGCTTAATAATTACATTTTGAATCTATGCTCACAATGTTAAAGCATGTGTTTGAGATAAACGCCAAAACTTTCTAACCTCTCTTTTTCTTACCATTGGAATAGTTTTCATAAACGGGAAGGATAAATAATGCATACAATATTTCTATCTTCGAAAATTTGTATTAAGAAGAAGCAGGGAACGAATTATTAAATAAAACTACTTTTGCTCCTCCTGAAAAATATATGAAAACAAGTCAATTTCTTAAACTATGCATGCTGTTATTATTTTCAACGGCCTGTGCTAACAGGAATCACACTGATAATGCAAAAGAAAATTTTGACATTGATACCACCATCATAGAAAAAACTACTGTGATTGACAGCTTTTCACCGGGGAAGATCATTCCCCATGTTGTATGCAAAGCTGATGCAACTCAATCTTATGCATTTTACATTCCTGCAAAAGGAAAAATTGAAGCATTACCGGTAATTTATTTATTTGATCCGCATGGAGATGGTTCGCTTCCATTAGGTAAATATAAGTCACTGGCGGATTCATATAATTTTATTTTAATCGGAAGCAATAATTCTAAGAACGGCAATGATTTCTCCATGGCTGAAAATATTTGGAACGCTTTGATTAATGACACTCAGAAGCGGATTAAAATTGATAAGAACCGGATATATACCTGCGGTTTTTCCGGAGGGGCAAAGGTGGCAACATACATTGCCCTCAAATATCCCTTTGTGAAAGGAGTAATTGCCAGCGGCGCAGGCCTGCAGGAAATTACCAATGTCGACGATTTTAAATTCAGTTTTACTGCCATTGCCGGGGAAGGAGATATGAACAGGTCTGATTTAATTACGATAAATAATGATCTCGATAAGACGCAGGCAAGGCACCGGATCATTTTATTTGATGGTATACATGAGTGGGCTCCGGAAAGTATAATGAACATAGCCTTTGCCGGCTTTGATTTTGATGCAATGGAAGAGAAAATGATTCCTGTAAATAATACATTAGTCAACCAATTTATTGAAGGAAGCAAAAAAAGAATTTCAGAATTCATGAACAAAGATAACCTCGTAAGGGCAGAGGAAGAATGTAAATTGTCTTCAAATTTGCTGGAAGGGATAACCGGTGAAGTATATTGGTTTAAAGAAAAAGCTGCTTCCATAGAAAAGGAACCGGACTATTATAGGCAACTGGAAAAAGAACAAGACCTTGAAGCAACTGAAACAAAAATTAAGGAGGTTTTCATGCACCAGTTTCAGACTGGTGACGAAAGCTACTGGGTGAAGACAATCGAAGATGTGAAAAATAGGGCCAGGGCTAAAACGCCTGAAGGAGCTATGTACGAGCGGCTGCAGGCTTATCTTTCATTGGCATTTTATTCCATAAGCAATCAATTGATTACAGCCGGCAAGAACCCTGATGCAGCCTATATTGTTGATCTCTATAAAAAAGCAGACCCTACCAATAGCGAAGNNGAAGCATGGTATTTGTCTGCGGTATTGGATGCCAGGAAGAATAACGCGATGGCAACAAAATCAGATTTATTAAAGGCGCTAGCGAATGGATTTATTGACAAAAACCGCCTTTTGCACCAACCGGAATTTCAGCAATTGGGATCAACAATTAATTTAAGCGAATTTGAAAATAAGATCAATAAAAGTAACGCAGGAGATAAAGTGGGAAAATAAAGAGGTCCCTAAAGGATTCATTTAAACTTTGTAATGCCTTAAAAATCAACCACCTAAGTTTTATGTCGATAGTTATGTCAAATTTTTCAATAATCTTACATGGCTTTACTCATGCAAACCTATCTTAACCCAAGTTGCAAATAATTCCGTCAAAATAGGGACAAAATAGACTATTTTTTGCTATATATTATATACTTTATATAATATTGATAATAAATGATATAAGTTTTATTATTTTTTAGAAATGGTTTGTAGTCTCCGAAAATATGAAAATATATTTTATGGTCTCCTTTTTATTTCCCAACTTTTATTTCGTGTTTATAAAATTTATAGTCTGGACCGATAAAACTACTGGTAAAATATACCAGTATTACCGCTTATGCGAAAGCTTTCGTATCGGCAATAAAACCAGGCACCGAAATATCCTTTCCCTGGGCAAATTAGAAGAGTTGCCCTCGGAGATAGATCGTAAGATACTTGCAGACCGAATAGAACATTTACTTACTAATACTTCCGGGCTCTTTGACCATGAGGTGGGGGGCAGTAATTGAAAAACTGGCCATTGAATTTAGCAATGTTCTGCGCCACAAGGCTTCTGAGGAAGTGCCGCTCCTGCAGCAAGATGATACTCCTTGTGTTGCTGACCAGGAAAGCCAGAGCGATTTTGAGCACATTGATACAAAAACTTTTCGTCATGAAGATGTACGGGAAGTAGGTGCTGAATGGATGTGCTGCCAAGCGATTGATCAGTTGGAGTTGTCTGCGTTTTTAAAGGATAAAGGTTTTGATGAATAGCAAATAAATACCTGCCTGATGCATATAGTAAGCCGGGCAGTATACCCAGCCTCTGAGCACAAAACCGAACAATGGATAAGTGGCAGCTCAGCTGTAGCCGAACTCTTTGGGANNCGCCATATGCTGTATAAAGCCGCCACCGATCTCTATGGACTAAAGGATGGGTTGGAAAAACATCTATCACTCAAAACCAATGAACTCTTTGATCTGGATGATAAAATTATTCTTTACGATCTTACCAACACTTACTTTGAGGGCCGGAAGGCCAACAGCAAAATAGCTCAGTTTGGCCGTAGCAAAGAAAAACGAAGCGATTGCAAATTGGTGGTGCTGGCGCTTGTAACCAATCAGGAAGGCTTTGTAAAATACAGCAGGTTTTTCAGTGGCAATACTACAGATTGCACTACCCTCACTTCTATCACTGAAACCCTGGAAGGTTACACCCACCACACCAGGGACATAAAACCCATTGTAGCCCTTGATGCAGGTATTGCTACCGGGGACAATCTAGCGCTGCTCAAAGAAAAGGGATACGACTATGTGTGAGTATGGAGAACCAAACTAAAAGAATATAAACTTGCCGCCACCGATCCGGTAATACTTCATGATAATGTCGGCAATCCCATCGTTATCTCCAGGGTAGAGAGCAATGNNTGTTCACAGCCAGCAAAAAGCCCTAAAGGAAGCTTCCATGAAGCAGCATTATAACGGCCACATAGAAATGCAGTTATCGGCCTTAAAAATATCAATTGCTAAAAAAGGGGGTGTTAAAAAATACGAAAAAGTAGTGGAGCGTATCGGCCGCATTAAACAACGATACGCCAAAGCGGCCCAATACTATAATATCACGGTAAGCCACGACAATGGAAAAGCTACTGATCTAACATGGGCACTCACAGCCGCTAAAAACCTGCCTGAAGACGGGGTATATTTTTTACGTACCAGCCTGAAAAAAAACGATGAAAGTACCCTATGGAAAATCTATAATACCCTTACTGAATTAGAAGCCTCTTTCCGGACTCTGAAAACAGACCTGAACCTAAGACCTGTATTCCATAAATTAGATAAAACCACAGAAGCTCATTTGTTCTTAGGCATTCTGGCCTATAGCCTGGTAGCATCTATCAGATACAGGTTAAAGGCAAAAAAAATAAACCATGACTGGAGAAATATAGTACGCATCATGAACACCCAAAAGATAGTAGNNCCAAAAGCAGAGGCCCTGAAAATTTATAGAGCCTTAAAATATAAAACAATGCCTTACCACCTCAAAAAGTTTGTGTTCCCCAAAAACGGAACCTGAAACCTTCAAACCTATGCCCATAGCTAATTTGTAGGATCTAAATTGCAACTTGGGTTAACACTAACTCAAAAATCTCATTCTCCATTATTGACCCCAGTCAGCGGATAGAAAGGAAATACACAGGGGAAATTATTTCTCAAAATGAAATTATGATAGCTCAAAAAACCTATGTCCGATTACCGCTATCCAATACGTGACATTATCAATTTTGGATTATCTTTTGTGCGTTGCTTTAAATAATCAAGATTGATATATTTTTTTTGTTGTTCCTGAACAGCTTCTTTTTTCATCATACTAATAGTTTAATTAGTCGACCCTCAAAAAGTCGTTTTTGATTTTTGGGCAATAATATTCCAATAAGCATTTATAAAATATTTATAAATAAGTAACCAACGTCTAATTGCCTCTGTTCGCCAGAGGTTAATTCGTCGTTTAAAATTCATTGCTGCTGCAGCCAATATTACATTCATGTTATCTCCTATGATCCCTTTGAGATAATTTCGACATAACCGATAGTCTTGTTTTAAATGTCCAATCATCGGTTCTATGGCTGCCCTTCTGCTATGCTTTTTGCGTTGGGCTTTTGTAATATTTTTATCGGGTATGGGTACATGGATTGTAGAAGCTTTGTATTGATTAACGCCTTTGTATCCTCTATCAACAAATACTTCTTTTGCCTCCTTTCCATTGAGCCGTTCGTATTGTTCTAACACCTCTGGTATTGTCTTGGAGTCATGTAATGTTTGAGTAAAATTGATTGCTCCCATAATAATACCTGTGTTCTGATCAATAAGGATAGAGGCTTTG
>PKYU01000146.1:0-9261 GCA_003132765.1 Chitinophagaceae bacterium
TTTACTATGGCGGATTTGATGTAACAAGCCAGGCAGAATTAAGAAGTCATGTCGGAATCGACATACTCACTATTTCATTCCCAATGCTTTTATATTCGCTTGTATCCGAAGTCCTGATGCATGGGCAAACTATAGGGAAGAAAATAATGCGCATTAGGGTAATCAGTCTTGATGGCGGGGAACCTGAACTTAGCCAATACCTGGTAAGGTGGATGTTTAAAGCCTTTGAGTGGCCATTTTTTTTCGGATACATTGTTTTTACCCGGCAAAGCCTTATTGTTTATATCATCATCACCGGTTTTTTCGGAATTATCGTAATAATTATTATTGCAGTTTCGAAAAGAAATCAACGTTTGGGAGATTTTGCAGCTAATACAGTTGTCGTAAATACTGAATCTGTGTATTCAGTTGAAGACACAGTTTTTATTGAAATATCAAGGTCCGATTATACTGTATCATTTCCGGAAGTCCTTAAGCTTTCTGACCGTGACATTAATACAATCAAAAATGTTATCAGTATGTTTTATAAAAATCACAATACACAAACCTGTAGCCGTGTTGCCCGAAAGGTACAGCAGGTTCTGAAAATACAAACTGATTTATACCCGGTTGATTTTTTGGAAAAATTACTGGAAGATTATAATTACCTGGCAGCAAAATAAAAAGTGATTTATAGAAAAATCATCCTTTCATGGCCAGGCCTATCATTGCAACAACAAAAATCAATGCATAGAATGAAAGGAAAATGATAGTCATGATCCCATAAAACTTAAACATTGATTTCAGGTTCATTAATGAATCATCAAATTTTTCCTGGCTTACCGACTTTACTGCCAATTGCATTTTTGNNAAACAATACAGCAACTAAAAGATAGACAATTGTAATTCCGGCCTGCATTGCCGTATTATATGCCGCAGGCAAATTGTTATAAGGTGGAAGCCGAAAGATAAATGTCGGAACAAAGACCGCAATCAGTACCATAAGACCGCAAAGCACAAAACCAATTATCGCCAGGAACTTTCCCCACCTGGCAGACTCAGTTAAATAATTTTGAGCATTGGTAGAAACTTGTAATTCATTGCTGAGNNGAGGAAATCCATATTATCCATAAGAATAGTTTTGGTTCCCTAAAGTAGGAAATTTTTAAATATTCCAAACTTTTAATATGCCTGGGCAAACAAAACTCTTTCACTACTTGGTTTGCCTGTCAGAATGCAAGTTCCCTCCTCTTTCGGATTATTCAATGGAATGCAACGTATGGTTCCTTTAGTTAGCTCTTTAATTTCATTTTCCGTCTCTGCCGTTCCATCCCAATGGGCAGAAATAAATCCGCCTTTAGTTTCCAGAAGATGAACGAATTCATCCCATGTATTCGCTTTCGTGATATGGTTATCGCGGAAAATTTTTGCTTTCTTATACATATTTTCCTGTATATCCTTTAGCAAAAGATTTATTGTTTCAGCAAGACCATCCATTGATATGGTCATTTTTTCTTTGGTATCCCTGCGGGCAACTTCCACACTATTGTTCTGAAGATCCCNNCCTTTTAATTCATATTCGGCAAATTTCCATCCGGGACGGTTTTTATCGTCATCATCATACTTGACCCTTATTCCTAAAGCCTTAAAATCTTGCAGGCATAATTTCACTTTTTCATCAATCTTTTGTTTTTGATCATTTCCCTTGTAAATAGGAACAATCACCACCTGAATCGGTGCAAGTTTTGGCGGTAATACCAGTCCGTCATCATCACTGTGGGCCATCACCAAAGCCCCGACGAGTCTTGTGCTCATCCCCCAACTCGTTGCCCAGACGTATTCAAGCTTATTTTCTTTATCCGTAAACTGTACATCAAAAGCTTTTGCAAAATTTTGTCCAAGGAAATGGGACGTCCCCGACTGAAGTGCCTTACCATCCTGCATCAATGCCTCAATAGAATAAGTATCCACAGCTCCGGCAAAACGTTCATTTACACTTTTTACGCCTTTTATTACGGGCAAGGCTGCCCATTCTTCAGCAAACTCTGCATAAATATTAAGCNNCTGCCATAAAAACTCAGTAGTGCGCAGGAAAAGCCGGGTGCGCATTTCCCATCGAACCACATTGCACCATTGATTGACCAGGACAGGCAAATCCCTGTATGATTGAATCCATGTTTTATAGGTGTTCCATATGATTGTTTCTGAGGTGGGTCTCACTATAAGTTCTTCTTCCAGTTTTGCTTCGGGATCCACAATTATTCCTCCACCATCAGGATCATTTTTCAGGCGGTAATGCGTCACCACAGCACATTCTTTAGCAAAGCCTTCTACATGAGCAGCTTCTTTACTAAGAAAGCTCTTTGGAANNCTTTTGTCAAGCTGGTCACGCATATTCTCCCACAATGCAAATCCATAAGGTTTTATGACCATACATCCCCTTACGGCGCTATAATCAGCGAGACCTGCTTTTAAAACTATATCATTATACCATTGGGAATAGTCTTTTTCTCTTGTTGTGATTTCTTTACTCATATTATTTAAAGCACATTTTTAACCTGAAAAAATTGTCAAATACATTATTTTTTATCATAATCATCTAAATTTACCTTTAGAATTATTTAACGCCAATTATTCCAATAAATCGTTAAATTACAGTGTGTATTATTTTTAGAACAAAGACGCACAGGGCGCAAAAGTAACAACTTCAATTTTAAATTATTCTAAACTTGAAACCATGAAAACAAAACTTTTACTTATTGGTGGAATAATCGGATTTTTTTGCAGTTGCTCTTCCAGCCATCGGTTGGGGCAGACACCTGACGATGTGTATTATTCCCCGGCCCCACCGCAGGTTGAATATGTAACTACTGGTAGCCAGGAGGAAATGGATAATGGATATAACAATTCCTACAATTCGTATCTTTCTATGAATAATAGTTATTCAATGTATCCCGATGCATTGTCTTTTGGTTTGGGTTATGGATATAATTCTCTTTTTAATTATTATGGATCTCCTTTCTTTTCTCCATATAATTCCTTTTATAGCCCCTATTCACCAATTATTTCCTTTTCCCCTTATTATAATTACAATAGTTTTTATTATCCGTCTTATAGCGGAATATATGGTGTTCCGGGATTTTATAATTCTGTCGTGGTTTACAATACAAAACCAGGCAGTGTTTTAAGTAATTACAGTGGACCAAGACGATACAACCTGGCAGCATATACCAGTTCTGCTAACGTACCAATAATCAGAACGGTTTCTCAAACTGCAAACAATACAATCGTACCGACAAGAAATGTAAATACAAGCCGCTCCAATTCTTCCGGGGTTGGAAATTTTTTTAGAAGAGTTTTTACAACTTCAGATAATAATAGAAGTTTTGTTAGACCAAATTCAAATAATGATAATTTTAATAATCGTTCTAATAATATTTATAATAATAATAACACTAACACTTCCACCAGATCGTTTCAACAAGGTGCCGGATTTTCCGGCAGAAGCAGTTCTGGTTCGGCATCTTCGGGAGGCAGCGCTCCGGCGAGATCATTCAGGAGATAGAAAATTTGAATAAATCGGCGAAGGATATTAATTTTTATTGAAAACATTTTCGTATTCCGCCATTGATTCTAATAATCCGCTAATCGTAAGCTAACATGAAAGTAATTTATATTTTAGCAATCATATTGTTTGCTCTAAGTAAAACATACGCCCAGGAGCCGGCTGATGCGCTGCGCTATTCATGGTTAACACAAAATGGGACAGCCAGAAACCAGGCCATTGGTGGTGCAGGAGCATCATTGGGAGGAGAGTTTTCTTCTCTCTTTATTAATCCTGCAGGTTTGGGGTTTTACAAAACAAATGAGTTTGTAATTACACCCGGATTCGCTATAAAAAATTTTAAGTCAAGTTACTTAAACGATCCTTCTTCGAGAAATGATAACAATTTCATTCTCGGTGCAAGCGGTTTTTTATTTTCCACATCTTCACCCGAAAAAAAAGTGAAGAGCTTCACCTTTGCGATGGGTGCAAACAGAATTGCAGATTTTAATAAACATATTTATTATAAGGGCCTCAATAATTCCAGTTCATATTCAGAAAAGTACCTCGAAGAATTGATTAACAATAATGTTACTGATCCCAACCAGGCAGCAACAAATTTTCCATTCGGTTCAAGCCTTGCATTTAATACTTTAGTGATTGACACGTTACTCGCACCTGATGGATCAGTTGCGGGCTATAAATCGCTTGCCAATCCAAGTTATGGCCTTTTGCAGGAGAATACGATCAATACATCAGGCGGCATCACTGATATTTCCTTTGGTGGCGGAATTAACCTGCAGGAAAAATTATATTTTGGTGCTACACTGAGTTTTCCATTTTTGAATTACAACCGTGATGCTCATTATAAAGAGAGTGATGCTTCAGGAAATCCTAATAATAATTTCAACTATTTTGAAGCGAATGAAACGCTAAACACAAAAGGAATTGGAATCAGTTCAAGGTTGGGTGTAATCTACAAACCGGTAAGAGATATCAGGCTTGGGTTTTCATTTCAAACACCTACTGCATACGAACTAACTGATAGATATTCTGCCGAGGTGATTACAGACCTGGAAGGTTATGGTGGTCCGGGAATAAAAAGTCAACATTCCAAAGATCTGAACAATGGTCAGCTGCTGGAATCAAAATATAATCTGATTACGCCCTTGAAGGCAATTGTCAGCTTATCTTATATATTGCATGGGGTGGAAAATGTGCAGGATCAAAGGGGATTTATAACAGCAGATATTGAGTATGTAAATTATAAAGGTGCAGCTTTTAAATCGGCAGATAAAACAGACAATGCAGCAAAAGATTATTATTCATCTCTCAATTCAGTTATGAATAATTTATACAGAAATGCATTTAACATGCGATTAGGAGGTGAACTAAAATTCAATACTTACATGTTCAGGCTTGGCGGCGCTTATTACGGAAATCCTTATAAAAATGAAAACGCAAACCTATATAAAATAAGTGGCGGACTTGGTTACAGAAACAAAGGAATTTTTATTGATGTTACTTATGTGTACACATTCAATAAGGATATTCATTATCCATACTTATTGCAGGACAAACCTAACATACCGGCTTATATTAATGGCAAAGCAGGCAATATCGTTGCCACGATTGGATTTAAGATTTAATTCTCTGATGGATGCCACATAATTTCTCCAGGCTACTTTCTGAAATATTCAATCTTTAAGAAATTATAACATACTCCTTCATTAAGGGAATATGAACATTCAAGGAAATATGAATATTATTTAGACCTTTTGCTATATATCCTAAATGGCAGCCAAATTTCAAAATGGTCATTTGGCAGGATTAGTTAAAATTTCCTTACAACTTTAAATAATATTCACATGGATATAGCCTTGATATATATTTGACAGACATTATTCCAATCTTCTAACACTATTCACAGATAGAAATAAAAAAATGAAAAAAATAATTATTCTTTTTTGCATATCTGTATTAATCATAAGTAGTTCTTCCTCCTGTAAGAAATTAATAGCAGCAGTATTTGGAGGAACAAATGTAGATGTACCTGCATTTCAGTTAACTATCCCTGCCATTCCAGTAGTACTTTCAAATGAGATCTCCATTGGCAGTTATTCATTTTATTTTAACCTGGATAGTACTGTAAGAGCAAATACTGCCGGCGCCTTTGGAGCAAACTCTGTTAATTCTATTAAGCTAAAGAAGGTTATTTTCAGTTTGACCAATACAGATTCCTTAAATAATCTGGCTAACTTTGTAAGTGCACGGGTGACCCTTCAATCAAATATAAACAGTACTCCCGTTCAGCTCTTCAAAATTGATTTTCCTGATTCTACTGCTTCTACTTATACTTATAACCCAACAACCAGCCCGGAACTTGTTTCATATTTAAAAGGCACAACAATTACTTATAACACCTATGGTCAAATGCGGCGAATAACTACCAAACCCTTAAACTTAGTAGTTACCGTTACCGTAACGGCAGATTGAGATGCTATTGCCTTTATTTTATTTGTAAAAATCTTATTGGGAATTTATTACACTTAAATTCTCAGATATCACATAAGTTACGATTTTCGAAACCCCACAATCACCCGATCGATCCATTAAACTTTTTAAACCAGGAGATTTGCCTTTTTGCAAAATGTCGTGTATTCTTTTTGATTTCATCAATTGCGTTTCCGAGGGAAATTTTACTTTCAATAAAAGAAAAGAGTTCCTTGTAGCCAACGGTTTGCAGAGCATTTAAATGCCTAAAAGGAAAAAGGCTTTCTACTTCCTTTAATAAGCCAGCAGGCATCATTTCGTCAACCCGTTTATTAATCCTTCTGTAAAGTTCTTCCCTCGGAATATCTAAGTGAACTTTCCGTAATTCAAAATTTCTTTTAATTTTTTTCCCTGAATAAAATTCAAGAATTGAATTTCCAGAAGACAGTTTTACTTCCAAGGCTCTCATCATTCTGTGAGGATTCTTCATTTCCCCGGAACCAAAATAAAGCGGATCATTGCCGTTAATTTCCCTGATAAGCCATTCCATTCCTTTAGATTCATAAGAGGCCCTTATTTCTTCCCGGATCATTTCATTTGCAGCCGGAACTGCATCAAGCCCTTCGCAAAACGCTTTAATGTAAAGCCCTGTACCGCCAACGATGATGGCTACATCATTTGATTGAAAAATTTTTTCAACTGCTTCCAGCGCATATTCTTCAAATACTTTAACATTTACCTCTTTGTGAATAGAATGCGAATCAATAAAATAATGATGAATTTCCTTCACCTGGGCTGGTGAGGGTTTTGCTACTCCGATATTTAATTCTCTGTAACATTGGCGGCTATCTGCTGAAATAATTTGAGTATTATATTTCTTTGCGAGATCTAGCGCATAATCGGTTTTGCCAACAGCCGTCGGGCCTGTAATTATGATGCAGGTCTTTTTATACATAAATAATTGCTGCGGTTTGTAAAGAACCCAACAAATAAAATATCAGATTTTTTCTGTGCTGCTTTCTTCAGCATCTTCATCCACTTCCGTTTCGGCTGCCTCCTCTCCCTCTTCACTAAATCCATCAGCCATCACAACATTATTCAGATCATATTTTTCTTCTATTTCGGCCAGCTTCTCATTGATAAGCCCTTTAGTGCCATATTGACTCGGTCCAATACCTTCAGTACGAATGCAGGAAGGATAATCCAAACTATGGTCAATCTCCTTATTGATATTAATTAGTTCAACCAAAAAAGTCCAGTTTTTATGAAAGTCATAAACATAGATAAACTTCTGATTCGGATCACGAATTTCTGATCTGACAGGACATTCCCTCATCAATAATGGCTCTACCTGGTATTGTTTTTCATATTTTTCAAGTGTTATTTCTTTTCCACGCTGCCATTTATCGTTACTCCGATAAAACGTTGCATCATGTTTGTTATCAAATTCAAAACATTTTAATATTACCCTGTGCAGATCAAAGAAAGTCTGCTCATGCATGATCACAATATCCCTGTAAACGCTATCATCATCTTCCCAATATATCCTGAACTTTAAAATTGCCATATCACGAAATTAAGACATAGTGTCGAATTAAAATATTCAAATCTCAATTGAAAATATTTTTAGCTATTAACCCTTTTTGTTATTCCAAGTTCTATTGCTATTTTATTCATAAAAGCAAATGCGGCATTAAATTCATTTGGAATCAATCCATCTAATATTGCCTCGCGGACTGCATTTTTTAATTCGCCAACAAGCCTGGATGGCGGCAGATCAAATTCCTTCATAATAATTTCACCGGTGATAGGTGGCTGCCAGTTTCGGAGATGATCAGATGCTTCTACTTCCTTAAGCCTCTTTTCGACCAGTTCAAAATTTGATAAGAATCGTTGAACTTTTTGTTTATTCTTTGAAGTAATATCTGCTTTACATAAAGTCATCAATGGATCAATATCATCTCCTGCATCCACAATAAGCCTTCGAATAGCCGAATCGGTTATATTTTCTTGCGTCAGACTAATTGGGCGCAGGTGCAATTCAACTAATTTTCTTACAAATTTCATTTTCTCATTCTGTGGTAATTTGAATTGAGCAAATATTTTTGGAACTATTCTGCCCCCAACCACTTCATGGCCATGAAAAGTCCAGCCATGTCCTTCTTCAAATTTTTTTGTTATGGGTTTAGCAATGTCATGAAGTAAGGCAGCCCATCTGAGCCAAAGATCATCGGTATGATGCGCAATATTATCAAGTACCTGAAGCGTGTGATAAAAATTATCCTNNACAGCAGATCGAAACCAACAGAGGGTTTTTCTGTCAAAATAATTTTGTTTAATTCATCAGTGATCCTCTCGGAACTTACAATTGTAATCCGATGGGCGTTCTTTTTAATTGCGTCAAATGTTTCTGGCGATATGGTAAATTGTAATTGAGCCGCAAATCGGATAGCACGCATCATCCGTAAAGGATCGTCATTAAATGTCTGGCCCGGAGGCAGGGGTGTTCTCAATAGCTTATTTTTCAGATCTGCTTCCCCCCCTAAAGGGTCAATAAGTTTACCAAAATCATTTTTATTCAGGCCAATTGCCATAGTATTTATGGTAAAATCCCTTCGCATTCTATCTTCTTCGATTGTTGCAGGTTCCACATCTGGCTTTCGGCTTTCTAAATAATAGCTCTCCTTTCTGGCACCCACAAATTCTATTTCAAAAGGAATATTCTCAGGAGGAGTCTCTTCTGTCGAATAAGTAAGATATTGATGTGAATTAATTTTTATTTGAGCCGTTCCAAAATTTTTAAAAACATGCACCTCGGGAACCGGTCGAAATAACTGAGCTGCCTTTTTTGCAAGAGCTATACCATCTCCCAGGCATACAATATCAGCGTCCTTTGTAAGGCGATTTAATAATTTGTCCCTGACAAATCCTCCAATTACATAAACAGGCACATTAAGTGCATCACCTGCTTCACCCATCTTTTTTAGAATTGCAAACTCTTCCTCAGTACAATTAATGTCCATGATGCAAAAGTAAATATTTTGAAAAGGATGATTGCCCCAAAAGGACATCTCAAATCATTTTACGTTTTTGCCGGATTACTCAATTATTCTTGTTTGAAGACAGAAATCAAAATCTTTTCAACGAAACAGGAATTTCCCCTAAAAACTAGAATAGTTGGACCAAATAGATTGATTAAAAAAAAATTGCCTGATTTTAGATAAATTTTTATTTTTCGTGGCACT
>PKYU01000146.1:9284-21417 GCA_003132765.1 Chitinophagaceae bacterium
CTTATTCCATTAAATGAGGAAGGAAGTGAAAATGGTGAGGATCAGGCTGTCCCGGCCGAACTACCCTTACTTCCGCTTCGCAATACGGTACTATTTCCCGGAGTAGTGATCCCAATTACGGTTGGGAGAGACAAGAGTATGAAGGCTGTAGGAGATGCATATAAGACTGACAAATTGATAGGTGTAATATCGCAAAAAGACAGCCTGGTAGAAGAACCCTCAGTAAGCGATCTTGTAAATATAGGGACGGTGGCTAAAATAATAAAATTGATAAAAATGCCAGATGGGGGTACAACCGTTATCATCCAGGGAAAAAAAAGATTCAAAATTGACGAAATCACTTCTGAAGAGCCCTATTTTAAAGCAAAGGTAACCGTGCTGAATGAGGAAGAATTAAAAAATGATAATGATTTTAACGCAATGGTTGCTTCAATTAAAGAACTTGCTGGTCAGATAATTCAACTTTCGCCTAATCTTCCATCAGAAGCTTCCATAATCCTGAAGAACATAGAAAATCCTTCTTTCTTAATTCATTTTGTAAGTAGTAATCTAAACTCAACCATTGCGGAAAAACAAAAGTTACTGGAGATTCACAATATAAAGGCCCGCGCTGAAATCCTGATGAACCTGTTGCAAACTGAATTACAATATGNNAAAACCCGGGCAGAACTTGACAAGCAGCAAAAAGATTATTTTTTGCAACAACAATTGAAAGCTATCAAAGAGGAATTGGGTGGAGATAATTTTGCAGAGATAAAGGAAATGCAAAAGAAGTCCGAGACAAAGAAATGGTCAACAGCTGCGAAAGAAATGTTCCATAAAGGTCTTGAAAAACTGGAACGGATGCATCCCTCTACTCCTGACTACTCTGTAGTATATAATCACCTCGACCTGATGCTTGACTTACCATGGGAAGATTATACACAGGATCAATATGACTTCAAGAAAGCAAAAAAAATATTAGATCATGACCATTATGGAATGGAAAAAATAAAACAAAGAATCCTGGAATACCTCGCCGTCTTAAAGCTCAAAGGCGATATGAAAAGCCCCATTCTATGCTTTGTTGGCCCTCCGGGAATTGGTAAAACTTCATTAGGTAAAAGTATTGCCAACGCGATTAATCGCAAATACGTGCGGGTGAACCTTGGTGGCTTGCATGATGAAAGTGAAATCCGGGGCCATCGTAAAACCTATATAGGCGCTATGCCTGGAAGAATATTGCAATCCATTAGAAAGATAAAATCTTCAAATCCCGTGATGATCCTGGATGAGATTGATAAGGTAGGTACTGATTTTCGGGGAGATCCTTCTTCCGCTTTACTGGAAGTGCTTGATCCCGAACAGAACAATAATTTTTACGATAATTACCTTGAGATGGAATATGACCTGAGCAAGGTACTTTTTATTGCCACCGCCAATAATCTGCAAAATATCCAACCTGCCTTGCGCGACAGGCTGGAAATTATAGACCTCAACGGCTATGCCATTGAAGAAAAAATCGAAATTGCAAAACGCCATTTAATTCCTAAGCAGAAAGATGCTCATGGCCTGAAGGAGGTTTCATTTAAGATAAGCGATACCGTTCTTGAAAAGATCATTGCAGATTTTACCCGCGAAAGCGGCGTTAGGGAACTTGACAGGCAATTAGCAGCAATAATGCGTAACCTTGCCCGTACTTATGCCGAAAAAGGAAAACTAAAACCCACTTTGAGCATTGGAGATGTTGAAAAGATTCTGGGAAGATCAAAATATAATAANNTTGAGACTACCACCAGTGATAATGGGAAAGGTGAACTTAAATTAACAGGAAATTTAGGAAATGTGATGAAGGAAAGTGCTTCAACAGCGATGACTTACCTGCAGGCGAATGCAAAAAAATACGGAATAGACCCTGAAGTATTTTCTAAAAAGAATGTTCATGTGCATGTGCCTGAAGGAGCCGTNNATACCTGGCAATGACCGGTGAAATTACACTCAGGGGACAGGTGCTTCCTGTTGGTGGAATTAAGGAAAAAGTGCTTGCTGCAAAAAGGGCAGGGTTAAAAGAAATCATCATGAGCGTTCAAAATGAGAAGGATGTAAAAGAAATTAACCCCAATTTCATTAAAGGACTCAAGTTGAATTATGTAAAAACCATGAACCAGGTACTTGATCTGGCCTTATTATAAATTTTCCTAAATCAAAAGATTCCGGTTTTTCGTACCTCGTAATGTAATTGATTGACTTTTTTTTGTTGATAATTGCAAGATTAATGAGATCCCTCGTATTTATATGGGAGGGAATTTTTTTACAAATATATTGGTCGCCAGAGTAAATTTTTGTATTTGAGGTTTTAGAAGGAAATGAATCCTTTTTGAGGCAATCCAGTTCTTAAAATTTTGATGATTCTCGCTGAAAAAGATAAAATCTGATTAGCCTCCCAATGGAGTCCAAAATATAATAACTGAAACCATGGTTAAGGATTTGCCTTTTCTATTTTATTTCAAGATTAAGGAGGCAGTCGTTTTCTAAATAACCCTCCAGCACATCTCCAACAATGCATTCCCCGACACCCGAGGGAGTGCCTGTAAATATGAGGTCCCCGATATTAAGAGAGAAGTATTTGGAAATATTTGATATAATAGTATCAATAGAAAATATCATTTTTCCTGAATTTCCCTTTTGCACAATCTCTTTATTTTTCTTCAAAGAAAAACTAATATTCTTTTTATTCAAAGCCGGAGTGACGTCCACAAAACTTCCAACTGCTGCAGAATTATCAAATGATTTAGCTTTTTCCCAGGGAAGACCTTTTTCTTTTAGTTTATTTTGAATGTCGCGGGCCGTGAAATCAATACCCACAGTTATTCCATTATAATAATTTGAAGCATGCTTTTCCTGGATATATTTACCGTTTTTGCTGACTCGAACTACTATTTCACACTCATAATGAAGCTCATTTGTAAATTCAGGATAATAAAAAGGAGTATGGGATTGCACTAATGCACTTTTAGGCTTCATAAATATCACCGGCTCTTCCGGCACCTCGTTACCCATTTCCTTTGCATGATCTTCATAATTTCTTCCAATACAAAAAATTTTCATTTTAAATCAACTTTTTATCTTAGGTTTCGGCGATTACGGAGGCGAAAATATACAAAACAAATTAAAAAAAGAATTTATCTAACGCTCAGGTTCCGAATCAAAATTAAGATTATTTATCTTGCTCATAGCTTTGTCAATACCCATTGTAACAAAATCCTCAATTACTTCAATAC
This sequence comes from Chitinophagaceae bacterium, assembly GCA_003132765.1. Lineage (GTDB taxonomy): Bacteria > Bacteroidota > Bacteroidia > Chitinophagales > Chitinophagaceae > Ginsengibacter. Next base: position 12,545 of record PKYU01000146.1, read on the forward strand.
ACTTCTCTATTTTCAGCCTTACTAAAGGCAATTCCTCAGGAAACCATCTACTTAGCACAAATTCAACCTGCATGCCTTTAGGATATTGGTTACCAATCCCAAAACGAAGCTTTGGATATTCATCAGTTCCCAATACATTTTGAATATCCCTAAGGCCATTATGACCTGCATCGCTTCCGCTTTTTCTGAGTCGTAATTTGTTGATAGGAAGTGCCAGGTCATCAACTATTGTTAATGAATTTTCAACCTCAATTTTTTCTTTGTTTAACCAATATTTCATCGCTCTTCCACTCAGGTTCATGAAGGTAGTTGGTCTGATGCAAATTAGGATTTTTCCTTTCCATTTTATCTCCGCTAAATCTGCCAGCCTTTCTGATTTAAAGAATCCGCCATGTTTTATTACAAAAGCATTTACTACATCATAACCAATATTATGTCTTGTATGAGCATACTCGTTTCTCGGATTGCCAAGACCTGTTATTAGATATTTTGACATTGAATGACGAAGATAGGGGTTTGTAAAAAATCTGAATTGGAGAAATATCTATCCAATATAAATTTCCAAATTGATGATTATTTACCAGGGGTTGATTTAATGATATGAAGACCTTTCCGTGTAACTGACCATGTTGGTTTTTTTATACCTCCTATATTATAAAAAGTTAGGCTGACAAGGCCACGCTCTATTAGCGGATACATTGACCTTTTCAGGTCCTTTGGGCCGAAAACCGTTCTTCTTTTTTGCTTTAAATAAGTTTTTTTCAAAGCCATGAGCATAGATGAAGACAAAGGATATTCTTTTTTGTAATAAAAATAACCATTTGGAAACCTTTTGATGACAGACAATTTAAAATTTTCGGTAAGATAATCCTTAATAAACCTAAATCAGAACTATTAAAACTTAATGGATAAGGAGTTCAATACCGCGTGATTACATATGACTCAATCACAAAACTTTCCAAATTAAAAGGGAATAGAAGGAGAAGCTATCAACCCTATCCAAGTATGGAAGAAAATTCTCTGATGAAAATTATGGCAAAAAAAAATAGATTAAATCTTCCAATTTAATCTTTATCATACAAATATTGTTGTAATTCAGCGTCTGTCTTTATTAAGACATCTCTCACTTTGCTTCCCTGGTTAGGGCCGACAACACCAGCAGCTTCCAGCTGATCCATTAAACGACCAGCCCGGTTATAGCCCAATTTCATGCGGCGCTGTAAGAGTGAAGTGCTCCCGCTTTGGCTTTGAACAATAAGTTTAGCAGCATCTTCAAACAAAGCATCCCGGTCATTTACATCAAATTCCTTGTTTTCAAATTCTTTTTCATCCACATATTCAGGCAACAGAAAAGCCTGCGGATAACCTTGCTGGTTTCCAATAAAATCAGTGACTTCATCTACCTCTGGTGTATCAACAAATGCACATTGCAGCCGCGTTAATTCTCCATTGTAGCTAATCAGCATATCTCCCTTCCCGATTAATGGTTCAGCCCCTCCGACATCCAGAATAGTCCGACTATCAATCTTACTACTTACTTTAAATGCAATCCTAACCGGGAAGTTTGCTTTGATGGTTCCTGTTATGATATTCACTGATGGCCGTTGGGTAGCAATAATTAAATGTATTCCGACTGCCCTGGCAAGCTGCGCCAGCCTCGCTATCGGCATTTCTACTTCTTTTCCCGCTGTCATGATAAGATCTGCAAATTCATCAATTACCAAAACGATAAAAGGCAAATACTGATGACCCTTTTCCGGATTCAATTTTCTGCTTACAAATTTTTCATTGTATTCCCTGATGTTTCTGGTTCCTGCCTCTTTAAGCAGATCATAACGGTTGTCCATTTCAATGCAAAGCGCATTGAGTGTATGAATTACTTTTTTGGTGTCGGTGATTATTGCATCTTCTTCGCCTGGTAATTTTGCCAGGAAATGCTTTTCAATATTCTTATAAATACTCAGCTCCACTTTTTTGGGATCTATAAGAACTAGTTTGAGCTGAGAAGGATGCTTTTTGTAAAGAAGTGATACCAGTATTGCATTTAATCCTACTGACTTGCCTTGTCCGGTAGCACCAGCCATCAACAGGTGAGGCATTGTAGTGAGGTCAACAATAAAATTTTCATTATCAATTTTCTTCCCAATTGCAATTGGAAGTGAAAATTTATTATTTTGAAATTTTTCCGAGGTTAACAGAGTTTTCATACTCACAACGGTCTTCTTCACATTAGGAACCTCAATTCCTATGGTTCCTTTTCCCGGAATTGGAGCAATGATGCGAATTCCAAGTGCAGCAAGGCTCAGGGCAATATCATCTTCAAGGTTCTTTATCCGGGAAATGCGTACTCCCGGAGCGGGAACAATTTCATAAAGAGTAACTGTAGGACCTACAGTTGCATATATTTTCTGAATTTCAATGTCGTAATTCTTAAGAGTATTTATGATCTGATTCTTATTGTTCTCTAGTTCCTGCACATCCTGGATTATTTTATCACTTCCATGAGCTGCAAGCAAATCAATTGTAGGAAATTTATAATTGCGCAAATCCAATATAGGATCGCAAGGTTGTTGTTGTACAGGTTTTGCCATTACATCTGCGTCCTTTTCTAATTGGGCAGGACCTGTTTTGACTTCAAGCTGAAGTCCATTTGACGGTTGAGCAATTGATGGGTTATTATTATTTTTCCCGATAGAAGCTTCTTTATACTCCAATCCTGCACTGTTTTTTTTCTCATTCGGTTCAAAGGGTTTTTCAATAATTTGAAGATCCTGATTTGTGGATTTATCCCCATTGAACTTCAAATTTGTCAGCGGAACCAGAGGTTCTCCAGACTGTAATGTCCCTCCCGAAAAAAGAGATTCTGAATTCACGATTTCTTCTTCACCTTCACCCAACGTTCCAACTAAACCTGAACCTGGCTTTTTCCTTTGAAACTTAAATGAAGGATTAAATCGCCATATTATANNGCCAATTGCTTTCCATATCGCCTACTGCTCCACCCCATGGAAAAGCATGACCGCTCATGATAAAAGAGGCAGTAACACTTATCACCAGCAGGCCTGCAATTACATAACGAAGATTCCGGCTTACAGAAAATATTTTCTTAGGTGCAAACAGATTAACCCCTGTTACAAAGAAAAAAGTGCATAATAAATAAGAAGCTATTCCAAAGCCAGACCTGAAAAAAAGATCTGAAAAATAGGCTCCTGCTGTACCCAACAAATTAGCCATTTGTTCCGCATGGCTTGGAAGTAATATTTTGGCTCCCTTAAATACCTTAGCCTGGTCTTCCTGCCATGTAAACAAGTAGGAGGTAAAAGCTATAAAAAGAAGAAATGAAATTAAAATAAGGATCGTTCCGACAATCTTGTGGGACCGCTCATCCTTTAGTAATTTTTTCATTTTAACCTTTTCCTCAATATCAGCATTCATTTTCTTNNTCTGGTAGCCATTTGGATGCAAAGATAAAAAAATGCTTACATGCATTAAAAGATGAATTGCTAAATAGTAGGATCGCTTTATTATAATTTGTAATTCACCTAAAATTATGTTTCCTTCGCTATTAGTAACTATATTATAATTATTCGTCAATATTGAAAGACCTGCGAATCTAACATATTCAATTTTTCCTGGAAATCCCCAGAAACAAACAAAGCCAACCAAAAATAAAGCATAGTCCTCCAACCGGGGTAATCGCTCCTATCCAGTTGGACCCGGGCATTACTGCAGCTTTAATAATGGCCAAAACATATAAAGAACCGCTGAAAAGAATAATTCCTGCAATAAAAAATATTCCTGACCACTTGATAAATTTATTGTGAAATTCTTTGTATAAAATACCCGAAGCCAATAGAGCAAAAACATGATAAAACTGGTAACGAACAGCCGTTTCGAAAATACCAAGAGCATAATCTGATACTGTTTGTTTCAGCGCATGTGCTGCAAAGGCACCCAGAGCAATGGAAAGCGCTCCTATCAAAGTTGCCGTTCTTAAAAATCCTTTATGCATCTGCTTTCAGAAATTAAATTATTATGAAACCTATTCTATTATTCCAATTCGGGTATACATTCATTAAGAGATTTATCATTCAGGTTTTCCACGCTTAAAGTAAAATCTGCCTTAGCATAAAAAGGTTCTCTTTCCCCTAATTTCTTTTCAATAAAAAAGAGTAATTCTGATTGATTCACATCTTTAATCAACGGTCTTTTTTCTGTTTCCTGCATTACCTTTTCAAGAATTGAATCAGCACGTGCTTTAAGATAAATTACTTTTCCTTCTGATTTCATCCAGGAAAGATTATCAAAAAAGCAAGGAGTGCCTCCGCCACAAGCCAATATAAAATTGTTTTCGCTTTCAAATTTCCGCAAATGAAACCTTTCCATTTCTCTAAATTTTTCTTCCCCTTTCTTTTCAAATATATCCGTAATGGTCATCTGAAAAGCTTCTTCTATCTTTTGATCAAGATCAAAAAAAGTTAAGCCGGTTTTTTCGGCCCAAATTTGACCCCAATGGGTTTTACCGCTTCCCATAAATCCGATCAGAAATACTTTTACAGGTAAGTGAATAATTTTTTTAATTGCCATTATCTAAGTCGGTGTATTTCTTTGCGAATGTTATTTCACGAAGTTTTATATGATTGCTATCCTGTGTTATTGAAAAAATCTTCCTTGCAAAATTCTTTAAAGATCATTTAAAAGCATTCAATCCAGTAATATCCATTCCGGTTATAAGAAGATGAATATCATGCGTACCCTCATAGGTGATAACACTTTCAATATTCATCATGTGACGCATAACAGGATATTCCCCTGTTATTCCCATTCCGCCAAGAACCTGGCGTGCCTCACGTGCAATATTTGCAGCAGTTTCGCATGCATTTCTTTTGGCCATNNGGCCATACTAACCTGCGGAGGAGTAGCTTTGCCCTCATTCATTAATACTCCAATACGCCAGTTCATTAATTGAGCCTTAGTAATTTCTGTTACCATTTCTGCAAGTTTTTTTTGTTGCAATTGAAAGCCCCCGATAGGTTTTTCAAATTGTATGCGTTCTTTTGAATAACGCAAGGCAGTATCATAGCAATCCATCGCTGCTCCAATAGTGCCCCATGCAATACCAAACCGGGCTTTTGTCAGGCAGCTCAATGGCCCTTTTAATCCCTTTATGGTTGGAAATATATTTTCTTTTGGAACTTTTACATTATCAAAAACCAATTCACCCGTAGCACTTGCCCGGAGGCTCCATTTGTCATGAGTGGTAGGGGTTGTAAATCCTTTCATATCCCTTTCAATGATGAGTCCCTGAATTTCTCCCTCTTCATTTTTTGCCCATACTACCGCAATCTGAGCAAAAGGCGCATTGCTGATCCACATCTTGCTTCCATTTAATATTACATGGTCGCGCTTGTCTTTAAAATTAGAAAGCATGGCTCCCGGGTCGCTTCCATGATCGGGTTCTGTAAGGCCAAAGCAGCCAAGCCATTCGCCGCTTGCCAGCTTAGGTAAATATTTTTTCCTTTGTTCTTCACTTCCATAAGCATATATGGGAAACATCACTAATGATCCCTGAACACTTGCAGTTGACCTTACACCACTATCGCCTCTTTCCAGTTCCTGCATCATCAATCCATAAGAAATATAATCTAATCCGCCCCCGCCATATTCAATAGGAATAGTGGGTCCGAAGCAGCCCAGGTCTCCTAATTGCTTAACAATTTGTTCAGGGAACTCAGCCCGCTGGGCATAATCTTCAATTATAGGGGAAATTTCTTTTTTTACATAGTTTCTTACACTCTCGCGGATCAATTTATGTTCTTCTGTGAGCAGTTCATCTATACAATAGTAATCTGGTGACTGAAATAAATCTTGTTTCATATAAATTAATCATTAAATTTTCTTTATGAGTTAATCCTATCTCTCCGTTTCAAAGATAACTCTTCATTTCTCCCTGGTAATAAAGCGCAACTTTTCTTGCTTCTTTTGCAAAATTTCTATCTTTCCCTGCATAAATAATCGCTCGCGAAGCATTAACGATCAAACCACAATCTTTGTTAAATCCGAATTGAGAAACTTCTTCCAGGCTTCCACCCTGCGCTACAACACCGGGAATCAATAAAAAATTGTCAGGAATAATTTTTCGGATAGTTGAAAGTTCTGTCGCCATGGTAGCTCCCACCACAAACATTAGATTATCTTTCGTTCCCCATTGGCTGGCTTTTTGGATAACATTTTCATATAGGAAATTTTCTCCCAATTTTCGTTGCTGAAAATCTTCGCTTCCTTTATTACTGGTAAGTCCCAATACGATCGTCCATTTATCCTTAAAGTCTAAAAAAGGTTGAATACTGTCGGCGCCCATATAAGGCGACACGGTTATTGCATCAAAATTCAAAACTTCAAAAAAGGCTCTTGCATATTGTGAAGAGGTATTTCCGATATCCCCGCGCTTTGCATCAGCAATTTTAAAATGAGTCGCTGGAATATATTGAACTGTTTTTTCCATAGCTTCCCAACCTCTGATTCCCCGTGCTTCGTAAAAAGCTGTATTTATTTTATAAGCTACGCACAAGTCTTTTGTCGCATCTATAATTTGCCTGTTAAATTCAAAAATTGCATCCGGAAGCGATTGCAGGTGTTTGGGTATTTTTTCAAAATCGGAATCAAGCCCCACGCACAGGTAAGATTTCTTTTCTTTGATCTGGTCTATTAGAAACTTTCTCGTCATAATATTAATTATTCCGGTAACCTTATTTTCATTTCTAAAGCAATCGCATGAGAACCTGCATCTTTCAGAGACTCCAGGTTGGCAATAATATTTTCTCTATATTTCAAATCGCGGTTCTGGCTTAACTTAAAAACGTTTTCGATTTGACTCACTTCAATTGTAAAACCAATTATGGCTTTTACCATGTGGTCAACATATTCCTGAGGCAATTTTTTAAAAGCTGCTTCACTTTCGGGTTGCTCATATTTACCGGTAAGGTTCTCAATGATTTTTCTTGTTTGTTCGTCTCCGGTAAATTTAATTTTTCCTTTGGCATGAACATCTATATAATTCCAGGTGGAAGCTATATCTTTTTTAAGATACCAGGAAGCGCTTACATAACAATGAGGCCCGTTAAATATCACTAACACATTTTCATTTTGAGAAAACGCTTTGTAGTGATCGGTATTTTTCATCATGTGTCCCGTAAAAATAATTTTTCCTCCTTCTTTTTTTATTTCCAGAGGAACATGAGTAGCCACAGGGAAATTGCCATCAAATCCTGTAATTATTGCAAAAGAATTTCTTTGAATAAAATCAAAAACCACCTCTTCATTTTGTTCTGTAAAATATGGAACCTTGTACATCGGGTTTGTAAAAAAGGGTTGAAATTCTGAAAGGCAAAGTAACCAAAGTTGGCTGAAGATTTATTGTAAGCCAGGCATTTTCTTAATAATTTCCCCAAATCGGTAGATATCTTCAAAGGTATTGTAAAGTGGTACGGGCGCCAGGCGAATTACATTCGGCTCGCGCCAGTCAACAATTACACTGTTTTCAATCAATGAATCAAAAATTTCTTTCCCCTTTTCGGGCATCAAAATCGATACCTGGCAGCCATGTTCATTTTCATTTTCTGGAGTAATGATTTCTATTATCTTCCTGGATGAATTTTTATTGATGTCATGCAATATAAAAAAGAGATAAGTGCTCAACTTTTTACTTTTTTCTAAAATATTTTTGAACCCGGCTTCTTCTATAATATCCAGGGATGCTTTATGGCATGACATATTAAGTATTGAAGAATTACTGACCAACCAGCCCTCTGCAGTGAGAATAGGATCAAATTTCTTTTCCATTTTGAACCGGGTTTCTTTATTTGTTCCCCACCATCCTGCAAGCCTCAATAGCGTTTTGTTCGTTACATGTTGCTGATGTATGAATGCTCCTGCTACTGAACCAGGACCTGAATTCAAGTACTTGTAGGAACACCAACAGGCAAAATCAACATTCCATTCATGCAGATTTAGTTCTACATTACCTGCAGCATGTGCTAAATCAAAACCACAGAAAGCACCTACCTCATGAGCTGATTTTGTTATTGCCGCCATATCAAAGACCTGCCCGCTATAGTAATTAATACCGCCAAAAAGCACAAGAGCCACTTCACGACCGTTTTCTTCTATTGTAGAAATAATATCTTCATTTCTGATTGCGTGTTCCCCCGGCCTTGGCTTAACTTCAATTATTGTTTTTGCCGGATCATAACCGGCAAGTAATACACGTGATTCTAAAGCATATTGATCAGATGGGAAAGCTTTTTCCTCGCAAATAATCTTGAATCTTTCCTTAGTTGGCCGATAAAAAGTAGTAAGCATAAGATGCAGGTTAATTGTCAGCTCATTCATTACTACTATTTCTTCTTCCTTTGCTCCCAAAATTGCGGAAAGCAGGCGAGGAAATTTTTCATGATATTTTGTCCACGGATTTCTGCCATGAAAATGGCCTTCCACGCCATAATTAGCCCAGTCTTCCAAATCATTTAAGATATATTCCTGTGCATTTTTTGGCTGTAACCCCAGCGAATTACCGGTAAAATAAATGCTTTCCTTTCCATTGATGATAGGAATATAAAATTTCTCCCGAAACATTTTCAAAGGATCTTCCGTGTCCATTTTTCTGGCGTATGACAATGGGTTTTCAAATCCATATGGATTACTTTTTTGGGCCTCTTTAATTATTGGTTTTCCCATTTGGTTTGTCTGATTATATTTTTAATACTTCTGATTTTCCAAATTTGAGTCTGCTTCAGGAATAAGATTTAGAGATGAAAGCAGCCTGTTTAAAGAAAATGAATCAAAGAGGTTATATACCCCATCTTTGTGAAGCA
>PKYU01000251.1 GCA_003132765.1 Chitinophagaceae bacterium
GGAATATCAAACTTTGTAAGCAAATCGAAAAGGTCAGAGAAGTATGGGTTTTCCGAAGAACTTCTTAGAATAGAATAACCAAACATTCCCGGGGTTAGCGGAGTAAGATTTTTGAATTGTTTATCATGAATGCTCCGAGGGGTCTCCGCAAAGTTGTACCATTCAAATTCCTGCGAGAAAAAAGGCCNNTCCCATATCGGTAGCCTCCTTTAAAACCTTCCTTAATAATTGCCTGGGGCAAACAGGAGAAGGCTTGCCTTTTTTATCTAGCATTTCTCCCAGGAAGAAAGGAACATTATTTTCCCACGGTATTTTTCTAAATGTAGTTAGGTCGATTCTGGCAGGTGTATCAGGGTAACCGGTGTGCCAGCCAGTATAGGATACATTATCATAGGCAACATCATTGACATCCCATCCAAAAATCACATCGCAAAAAGAGGTATTGGAATCTACCGCAGATAAAAATTTCTCTTTAGAAATATATTTTCCACGTAATATTCCGTCGATATCTGTAAAAGCAATTTTTACCTTCCCGGATGGATGGTCTTTTACAAATTGGAGGATTTCATTTGTTGTCATATGATTTCTATTTTATGATTTCCCACTAAGACACTAAGAACACTAGAAATATTGCATTGTGCCTTTGTGGGAAACCTTTATGTTTTAAATATTTTAAAAGCTCCAAAACAAATTCCCATTATCAAAATATAAATAATTGCCAGTTTTAGATTAAAANNGCGATAAATGATACTATAGCTATAATTAATGCAATAACGGGAAATACAGGATACCAAGGCACTTTAAAAGGACGAATCATTCCAGGTTCATTTTTTCTTAATTGCAAAAGAGAAACCATGGAAATAATGTAAAGCGTCAGCGCACCGAAAACAGAAATCGTAATGATCTCAGAAGTCTTACCGGTTAGCAGTGCTATAATGCCTATTCCTAANNGGAAAGAGGCAATCAATCCAAACAAACCGATGGTAATTAACAGGTGATACATTATATTGTTGCTACCAACTATATGACTCAAAGCCAATGGCAATGGGGAGTCAGAAGATGTTCCATCAGCCTTATAAACAATTGCTTCCCATCCTGCCACACCAATGGAAGACGCAAAAGTTAAAATACATAATATTACAAGTGTTGCGATAGCTGAACCGAATCCAATTAAAATAGTTCTCTGCGGATTAATGGCTTCTTCTGCCACATTAGCCACTCCTTCTATAGCAAGAAAAAACCAGATTGCGAATGGTATGGCTGCAAAAATACCCTGCCATCCGTGCGGCAAAGCATTGTGCTGTAAATTGCTGAAACTAAAATGCGGAATGGTGATGCCTGTAAATAATAATAATTCCCCGACAGCTAAAATAGTTATAGCCAATTCAAATATTGCCGCTGCTTTTACCCCGTAAATATTTAGCCCCGTAAAAATTACGTAGGCAAGAATGGCAATAACAATAACAGGAAGCTGCGGAAAAAATAAATTGAAATAAGCACCGATAGCAAATGCGATTGCCGGTGGAGCAAAAATGAATTCTATATTTTGCGCCATACCTGCAATGAATCCCAAATCATTCCCTAGGGCCCGGTTAGCATAATCAAAAGCCCCGCCAGCCTTTGGTATGGCGCAGGCTAATTCAGCATAGCTGAAGGTAAAGGTTACATACATGATGATGATGAAAAAAGTTGCAATACCAAGGCCTAAAGAACCTCCTTCTTCAAGCCCAAGGTTCCAGCCAAAATACATTCCTGAAATAACATAACCTACGCCCAGGCCCCAAAGCATGGTCGGTGTAAGAGTTCGTTTTAATTGATTGGGAGGAGTCGTTGACAATAAAGACATTTAAGTTAGTTGAACCAGGAAAAAAAAGTAATTATTAAATAAACTTAGGATAAAAAATCAAGATTCATTGCTGATGGAAAGTAAATGGTATTCCTAAGAAATATCCTGGCTGAAACCTGAAATATCGGATTAATGCTTTTTTATTAAGTTTACACCATTCAATTGCCAATATAAATATGAAAACTGTCCTGATTCTCCTAATATTCCTGCCACTGATAACGTTTGCCCAGAAACAGGAGGACACTTTAATGGTATTACCAACCGTTGAAGGCAAGATTTTTTATAACAGAATTTATGTAGATAGCGGTTTTTCAAAAAATGATCTTTTTTTAAAAGCAAGGAATGTTTTCCAAAAATTATTCCATGCCAAAAAAGGTGTCAATGAGCATGATGATAAGGAAAACGGAATTATCTCTGCCCAGGTCTTTCTTTCTTTTAATACAACCAGAGATGTAACGAATATGGTTTTCCAGAATGTAGTGAAAACCACAATTACTATAAAGGTGAAGGATAATAAATACAAGGTAGAGGTAACGGATTTTTATAAAATATCCTCTGATGCGAATATGCCGGACGAGCCCATTGAGGAAACTTTTCTTTTTGACAAAGCTAAAGACAAGCCAAACTGGTATGCATATTATGCAAATCTAAATCAGAGGGTACTGATAATACTGGACCAGGTATATGCTGAGATGAATCAGAAATTGATTACGGAATTCTGAAATGCAGTTTACAGGCAACTATTTATTTTATGACAATGAAATGACAGAATAAAACCAAGCCCGTTATATAAAGTTGCTTATACTGTGTCATCAAATTGTCCACCCTCCCTTTCTTTATTTTCTTCCGCAGAATTTTTTGTTTAAATGAAATTTATCCTATCTATTACCAAAACTTACTTTTTCGGAAGAGATTGTTATACGAGTATTATTTAAATCTTCTGACCCCCGAGGAATAATTTTTTAACCTGGACTCCATTTGTAGCAAGGATAACTGGTTTTTATTTTTTAAACCCGGCGACCTGGAAAATTTATCTGCACCGGGAAATCATACTTTCCTCGCAAAGGTAAAGTACACCTGATTTTATACCTCAAAATTATTTCGTAATTATTAAAAACGTCATATTATGAAAAAGAATTCTGCTCTTCTGCTCTTAATCTTATTTTTCCTGATCTTTTCCCAAAATGGGATAGGACAGAAATCGCCTGGTGATGTAGCCTTCAATGCTATAACCCGACTGCATCATCTGCTCCCGGGAAATGATATATTTACAGGTGGACTAAGTCGAATAAACTCTTCTACTGATTTGGCTCCTTCCTTGCTAACAGGCATAGTTTCCTACTGGACCTTAGATGAAACTACAGGAAATGCTATAGACGTTGCAGGAGGTTTAAACAATGGCATTCCAACCAATGTAACCCAACACATTACCGGTAAAATAAATACTGCTTACGGGGTTAACGGTACCAGCTCATATATAAATATGGGTAACAAGGCTAATTTAAGTTTGACCACATCAGGCTCCATATCAGCCTGGATATACCCAACAGATGTAACTCACATGGGCTTGATCGTTTCCAAGGGTAATCCCGGAAGTAATTTAAATGGTTACAATTTAGGTTTTCTTTATAATACGCTATACTGGGAGCTGGCTAGTGGCACTACCCGCATACAGGGAAGTTATGCATTAGCAGGACATATCGTTAATAACACCTGGTATCTTGTTACACTTACATGGGATGGATCTAATGTGATTCTTTATCTTAATGGCGTAGCTGTTTCAGCGCCGGTAACCCAAACAATAACACCTGTTTCCAATGTATATCCGTTCAGAATAGGAGCGAGAGGAGATAATTTGGGCAGATCTCTTTTCCAGGGTACAATAGATGAGGTAGGAGTATGGAGCCGTGCTTTAAGTGCTTCAGAAGTAACATCCTTATATAGTACAGGAACAGGTAATCAATATCCCTTTAATGGTGGTGCACCAAATATTCCTCCTGTGTCTATTGCCGGTCCCAACCAGAACTTATCGGCAGGTATAACCTCAACGACATTATCGGGAAGCGGAACAGACGCAGACGGAGTTGTTGTAGGTTATGCATGGACCCAAACTGGCGGTCCTGCAGGTCCGAGTATTACCTCACCA
>PKYU01000076.1 GCA_003132765.1 Chitinophagaceae bacterium
TAATGGAAAGATCAAAATAAAAAAAGTAACGGATAATACAGCCGCTGAAGTAGAAATCAGCATAGACCTGGCTCCGGGTATTTCGCCGGATATCACTATTGATGCGTTGTATGCATTTACAGATTGCGTCATTTCAATTTCGCCAAACGCCTGCGTGATCAACGGGCAAAAACCGGAATTTCCCGGAGCAACCGAACTTCTTAAAATATCTGCAAACAATACTCGAGAANNCTGGAAAAAATATTTTTTGAAGAAAAAATATATAAGGAGCTGGAAAAAAAGCATGAAACGTGGGAAAAAGTAATCATAGCCATTGATAAGGCTTTTATACCTTATAAAAAGCAACTTAAAAGAGCCATTACAAAGGAAGATATCCTTAAACTAACGGATAAGCCGGTTCGAAGAATTTACAAACTTGATATTGATGAACTGAATGAACAGATTAAGGGGCTGGAAAAAGAAATTAAACAGGTTAGATTNNATTATGAAGAGCTTCTGAAAAAATATGGAAAAGGCCGGGAGCGCAAAACTGAGATAAAACTGTTTGATATCATCCAGGCGAAGGCTGTTGCCATCGCCAATACTAAAATCTACGTAAACAGATCTGAAGGATTTATCGGAACCGGCTTAAAGAAAGATGAGTTTGTTGAGGACTGCAGCGACCTTGATGATATCATAGCATTTACAAAATCGGGCACTATGAAAATTGTGAAGGTAGCAGATAAAGTGTTCATTGGTATAGACATTATTCATGTTGCCGTGTTCAGGAAAAATGACGAGCGCACAACCTATAACATGATCTATGCAGAAGGGAAAAAGGGAATCAGCTATGCAAAACGTTTTAATGTAACCGGCATAACGCGGGATAAGGAATACGATCTTACTAAAGGGGATGGAAAAAGCAAGGTTCACTATTTATCGGTTAACCCTAACGGGGAAGCTGAAACTGTGAAGATTATTTTGAGTCCTCTTTGCAAAGCAAGAATAAAAGAACTGGAATTCTCTTTTGAATCTTTAGAAATTCGCAGCCGAAATAGTGTAGGCAACCAGGTGACTAAATATCCAATAAGAACAGTGAAGATGCTGGAAAAGGGAAAATCAACGCTTGACAAGCGCAAATTATGGTTTGATGATACTTTTGGCCGCCTGAATACCGACAATAAAGGAATTTTCCTTGGAAATTTTGATGGTGATGATAAAATACTGGTGATTTATAAAGATGGAAATTATGAGATTACCGGCCAGGAAATCACTCAAAGATTTGATCCGGACACGATAGAACTTATCGAAAAGTTTGATCCTGAAAAAACCATAACTGCAGTTTATCTTGAAAATGAAAAGCTTCAATACAACGTCAAACNNAAACAGCAAATTCATGTTCATCAAAGAAGGGGAGGGAAACCGCCTTTTAAAGGTTACTACTGCAGCCGAACCCTTACTTGCTATGCAAAGTGGCCGGGGCTCCCAAATCCGAAAAGCCAAAATTAAGCTAAACAAAGTGGTGGAAATTATGGGATGGAAAGCTATTGGAAATAAGCTTACTGATTATGCAAAAAGTGACCAGATGGAATGGGTTCATACTGAGAGCCAGCCAAAGCAAAAAGAGCTTTTTGAAATGGAATAAATTCAAAATTTTATACCTTCAATAAATATTTATATATAACGCTTATATTATTATTAATCAGTATATTATAGTTAATAAATTTAATAAAAAATCTTAATATTATTTGATACAGATTCAAAAAGGTCAGCAAAGCCAATTTCCCGGGAATAAATTAAAATAAATCGATTCAAAGCAAGGCTAAAATGTCCCAAAGTTGGGAAGTTTATTCCCCCGCATTCTCAAATTCAAAAATCAGGTACTGAATTATTTTGCTAAATACCTAATCAAGTAAAATAATATCGGCTCAAATACGTTTTTTACTATATATACAGATTAGAAAGGCATTTGTATTGATTAACAATATGTTTCCCTGCATTATCGTTTAATATTACTTTTCAATGCTATAAGAATAAGTTCCTATGAAAAAATTTTATTTTCCTTTAGAGTTGATTAATGCTAAATTAACCACTCGTTTTTCGCGTCCGTCTTTCCTTCAGTTTCTTTTCATTTTCACTTTGGGGCTATTTATTAGCTCAAATACATTTTCCCAGGCTAAAATTATCATGCACGGAGCCACAATGAGCATGCAGAATTTGGCTTATATGACCACCGGTGATGTATCAGTATCAAACACCAGCACCATAACTGTTAATAATTCCACCATTCAAATAGCAGGAGTAATAACCAACTCAGGCGGCGTTTTAAATGTAACTAACGGTACCGTGAATATGAATGGATCATCGGCTCAAACCATACCGAATGCTGCTTTTTACACAAACAAGATACTAAATCTAATAATCAGCAATAATGTTACGCTTGCGGGTCAGGACAGTTTAACAGGAGTTCTTTCCTTGGGACCCGTAAATTCGAAAACTTTTACTACAGGTGGTTATTTAACGCTCAAATCGACAGCTGCCCGTACAGCGAAAGTTGCCGACACTACTAACGGTAATGTGAACACGGGTAACCTTGTTTCAGGAAATGTGTACACAGAGCGTTACCTGGCGGCTTTAAAGAAATGGCGATTATTATCTATTCCTACAGCTACGACACAAAATATTATCGCCGCATGGCAGGAGGGCTGCGGTTCAAATGCGAACTGCCTTCCCGGTTATGGCACTCAAATTACAGGCGCCGGCGGTACTGCCGCAGGTTTTGATGTTTATACTTCTTCCCCTTCAATGAAGAATTATGTTACGGCTACTAAGAGTTGGGTAGGGGTACCAAGCACCAATTCAACGCAGATCAATAATACTTCCAATAACACAATAGCCTATTTTCTTTTTGTGAGGGGTGATCGAAGCGTCATAAGTGCTTTTGGTGCCCCTACCGCTACTAATATGCGCACTTATGGTCCTATAAAGCAGGGCTCCCAGGCTGCAATAACTATTGCTTCACCTGCAACAGCATATACCGCNNCATGAACCCTGCACCCTCAGCTTCTAGTAAAATTTATGTATGGGATGCATCGTCTACGATAGGCAGTGTGAACGGCTACGGGGCATATCAAACATTGACCTATAGCGGAGGGACTTTTTCGGTAACACCCGGTAGTGGTATTTATGGAGCTCCTTATAACCAGAATCCAAATTATATTGAAAGCAGCCAGGCATTCCTCGTGGGAGGTAATGCAAGTTCATACAATATCAATTTTGCAGAAACCATAAAATCCTCCGGAAGTTCCACGGGATATTTATTAACACCAGCGGGTATTTTACAGGATTTGAAAGCCAATTTATATACAGTTGCAAGCGGAGATACTACTTTAATGGACGGAGCAAAAGAAGACATTGGATCAGAATATTGCAATTGCCTGGATGATGATGATGCATATAAAATATTAAACAGTGGTGAAAATGTTGGTTTTACTAGAGACGGAGCCTTGTTGAGCGTTGAAAGGCATTATTCAATTAATGATAAAGACACATTTTTTCTTACGATTGGAAACATGCGTTTGTTAAATTATATGTGGCAGATCAATACCGACAACCTGGATATAACGGGATTAAACGGTTTACTTGTTGACAGTTTTGCCAATACAACCACGCAGCTCGATATGAACGGAGCAACCTTCATAAATTTCAATGTAAACAGCACACCCGGTTCCTATAAAGCCAACCGGTTTAATATCGTTTTTACCCCGGCAACTGTTATGGCTGTAACCTTTACGTCGGTCAAGGCATTTCAGCAAAATGGCGATATAGAAGTGGAATGGCTGGCACAAAATGAACAAAACCTGGAAAAATACGAAGTGCAGGTTTCTGCTGATGGAACGAATTATGAAAGTGCTTACACCGTTCAGGCAAATAATTTTCCGGTAAGTAATTATAGCTGGCTGGATGTGAACCCTTACCAGGGCTACAATTATTTCAGGATAAAAAGTACAGATCTTAATGGAAAAGTAGTTTACAGCAAGGTAGTAGCTGTTCTGATGCCTGATGCTAACGCAACCATTTCTATTTATCCTAATCCGGTAAAAAATGGAATCATCAACCTGCAAATGACCAATCAACTTTCAGGCAATTATGGAATCCGACTTATTAATAACCTGGGACAGGTAATTATTTCAAAACAGATTACTCATGCCGGAGGCACCGCTACAAAATCGATTCAGCTAAACAAATTCGTTGCTAAAGGTATTTACCAACTGGAAGTTACCAAAACAGATGGAAGTATAATTACTATGGATGTTATTGAATAATCTTTTCTTATCCGGGAAAGGATAGGAATTGGAATTGTTGGAATATTATAACCTAATATCATTATGAAAAAATATTACCTTACCTTACTGCTGATTAGTCAGTTTGCATTTTTGCCGGAAATTTATTCGCAAAATGTATCGATCAATTCTTCCGGGAGCTTGCCAGATGCAAGTGCCATGCTGGATATCAGCAGCACTACAAGCGGCTTTCTTATTCCCCGGATGACTACTTCACAGCAGAATGCTATTTCTTCTCCGGCAACCAGTTTATTGGTATTCAATACAACGACCGGTTTTTTTATGGTTAACACAGGTACCCCTGGTTCCCCAGTATGGACTCCATTGGCTTTTAATAATACTGGGTGGTCTCTTCTTGGTAATAACGGTACAGTTGATGGAACTAAT
>PKYU01000300.1 GCA_003132765.1 Chitinophagaceae bacterium
CAATATAAATATTTTGGATGCTACTTTATTGGATCCCAAGGTAAAGCATGCTACCATTTTTGCAGAATTTGATGGTCTTGAGCCGGGTGAATTCCTGATTTTGCACAATGATCATGATCCTATTCCGCTCCGCTTTCAATTAGAGAATACCAGGGGATATATTTTCACGTGGGAATATCTTGAGCAAGGCCCCGATTTGTTTAGAATAAAGATTTCAAAAAATAAGATTGCTACAGCCAAAGAGAAAATGGTGAATACTGCGGAAAAAGAAAACATTCTTATTGTAACTGAAATAGACCCTAAACTAAAACATCCCTCCATTTTTGTTCGGTTTGATGAACTAAAACCAGGAGAGAGTNNCAAACCACTGTATTACCAGCTATTGGGTGAGAGAGGAAATATTTTCAACTGGCAATATCTTGAGCAGGGGCCACAATTGTGGAGGGTAAAAATCAGTAAAAAAATAGCGGGAGAAGCCGATGAAACGCTGGGGGAGATTGCCGCAAAGGACCTGCGCAAAGCTGAGGTATTTAAAAAGTATGGTTTGGATTTTTGTTGTGGTGGTAAAAAAACCGTGAAAGAAGCCTGTGCGGAAAAAGGATTGGATGTTACAATAGTAGAGCAGGAATTGCAAACCGCTGACAAGAATGTAACCGGATCCCGGCCCTTGCCATACAACGAATGGAGCCTTGATTTCCTGGCAGACTATATTGTAAACATACATCACAGTTATGTAAAAAAAACGATCCTTGATTTACGGTCTTATGCATCGAAGGTTGCAAGCGTGCATGGCAGCCACCATACAGAATTATTTGCTATCAGTCAATTAACAGATGAAGTATGCGAAGAATTGTCATCACACATGATCAAAGAAGAAAAAGTCTTATTCCCTTATATCAAAGAATTGGTTACTGCAAAGAATACTGCTCAGCCCTTGCATGCTGCGCATTTTGGTACCGTTCAAAATCCAATCAATATGATGGAGCATGAGCATGAGATAGTGGGGAATAAACTGGACCAGATAAGGACACTGAGTAAAAATTACTCGCTGCCCGAAGATGCCTGCGCGAGTTATTCTTACCTATTTAAAACGTTGGATGAATTTGAAAATGATTTACACATCCATGTTCATCTAGAAAACAACATATTATTTCCAAAAGCATTGGAAATAGAAAAACAACTAAGTAAATGAAAGACCAGACACCCATAAAAAGGCACCAGGCTATTGTCTCATTTTCCAAAGATCACCATTTCGGTTTATTGCTAGCCTGGAAAATAAGGCAAGGCCTGGAAAAAGCCGTCAATGCAGAACGCATCAGCAAATATGTACTATACTTTTTTAAGGAAGACCTTGAAAAGCATTTTAAAGATGAAGAGCTATTACTTTTTTGTAAACTACCGGAAAGTGATACCTTAAGAGAACGGGCGGAAGCAGATCATCAGTCCATTTATAATTTGATAAATGCTATTGACGAAAACAAAAATGATACAAAGCTGTTAAATCAGTTGGCGAATGAATTGGAGACCCATATTCGTTTTGAAGAACGCGAGCTGTTTAATCATCTTCAGAATAAGATTACACCTGAAGATTTACAATTAATAGAAAAACGCACTCCAAACAGTGGCAAAAGTATTGATGAAAAATGGGAGCNNTTTTTTGGGAAATTAAAAAATAAGAAAATGGATATTCCGGATAAATATGGCAATCAAAGAAGAGTGATAATTGTTGGAGCAGGATTTGCCGGTCTCACTTTAGCAAAAAAACTGCCATCAAAATATTTCCAGGTAATATTAATTGATAAAAATAACTACCATCAATTTCAACCTTTATTGTATCAGGTGGCCACCAGTGGACTGGAGCCGAGCAGTATCAGTTTCCCATTGCGAAAAATATTTCAAAAGAAAAGAAATGTTATTATCCGCATGACAGAAGTAACAGATATTTCTCCCGAAACAAAAACGCTTCAAACGGGAATGGGAGATATCGGGTACGATTATTTAATACTCGCCCATGGCGCCACAACAAATTATTACAATAATAAGCTGCTGCAGAAAAATGCTTATTCCATGAAGTCTGTATCAGAAGCATTATTGTTGCGGAACACCTTACTTCAAAATTATGAACTGGCCCTTAATGCAGAAAATGAAGAGCAGCGATCTTCTCTTTTGAATGTAGTGATCGTTGGTGGCGGACCTACAGGTGTTGAACTGGCTGGTGCTATTGCCGAGATGAAAAAGAAAATCCTGCCAAAGGATTATGCTGAATTAAATTTCCGGCAGATGCATATTTACCTGCTGGAAGCAGCACCCGGCCTGTTAAATGGTATGAGTGCTGCATCTGGAACAACAGTAGTCGAATACCTGGAACGCTTGGGTGTGGAAGTGCATTCAAATACGGCAGTTAAGGATTATGACGGAGAAACGGTTTCACTCAGCAATGGGAAAACGATACACAGCCATTGCCTTGTTTGGGCTGCCGGAATAAAAGGAGTTTCTATACCCGGTGTTCCTGATAGGGCAATTGCTCCCAACGACAGGTTGTTAGTAGATCAATATAACCAGGTAAGGAATTTACAAGGTGTTTATGCTATTGGTGATATTGCATTGATGCAGGATGAAGCGTGGCCAAAGGGCCATCCGCAGGTAGCACAGGTTGCTATTCAGCAGGCGGTACTTTTAGCAAAGAACCTGGAAAAAATACAATTGGGTAAAAGGCTTATTTCATTTGCATATAAGGATAAAGGCAGCTTGGCAACGGTGGGCAGGAACCTGGCCTTGGCTGAAATCGGCAAAATAAAGCTGAAAGGATTTGTTGCATGGTTTGTCTGGATGCTGGTTCACCTGATGTCTATAATCGGTGTCAAAAACAGGCTAATTGTTCTAATCAATTGGATGTGGTTATATATCACGTATGATCAATCGTTAAGATTAATCATAAAGCCATCATTTAAAACCGGTAAAAAATTATAAAAGGGTAATACCGGTTATACTAACGGCCACAAATTGGTCGTAGGCTTATAATTCAAAACCCAATAAAATGGCAATAGCATACACTTATAAATTTAATATTTTGAAAAAAATTATCGGGTTAATCATGTGCGTGGCATTACTGTCCGCCTGTAATCAAAGTTCTGACAAGGTTGAGCCTAAAGAAAATACGAACCAGGTACAGGCTACCGGGTTATCATTAAACAATGAATCTAAATGGCAGGCAGACTCCACTACCAGCCGCCATATAGTGGACTTGCGTACCATCGTTGACATGTTTAAGATTCAGCCAAACCCATCGGCAAATGAATATCAAATTTTAGGCAATGACCTGGGAAACTCTTTAAATAAAATGATACGGGACTGTAAAATGACCGGCCCGGATCACGATGCACTTCATCAGTGGATGGAACCTATATTAAATAAAAGTAATCAATTAAAGAGTATTACTGATACGACAACTGCAAGGGCAACTTTTAATTTAATTGACAAACAATTAGATGATTATCATACTTATTTTAAATGACCATGACCATAAATGCCGATACAAAAATTGCTTCTATTCTAAAGCAGGATCCCGCTGCATTAGAAGCCATAATAAGTATAAACTCAAAGTTTGAAAAACTAAGAAATCCATTGTTAAGAAAATTAATGGCTGGCCGCACCAGTATTCGGATGGCGTCAAAGATAAGCGGAAGCAGCCTGGAAGATTTTTATTCCAAATTAGAACCTTTGGGATTTGAAATTGATAAAACAAAAACAGTTGATACAAATGAAGAAAGGCCGACAATACCTGCTTTTTTTAATGCACTTAAACCAGAACAGATCGTTGAGTTTGATGTGCGGCACATAATTGATGCCAATGAGGATCCGTTGTCTTTAATTATAAAAAAAGTAAAAGGTATTTTGCCGGGAGAGGCGCTTAAAATAATAAATAGTTTTGAGCCTACACCATTAATTTTATTGTTAAAAAAACAAGGTTTTGAATCTTACGTCGATGTGGTAAACGATCAATTGATAGAAACCTATTTTTATAAAAAAGATGATATTGAAATCTCAATAGACCAGACAGAGGATAAAAGGAAAGACTGGGATGAATGCCTGCAAAGGTTTCAAAACAAAATTCAAACTATTGATGTTCGTGCGCTTGAAATGCCCGGGCCCATGTTAACTATTTTGGATGCCCTCGAAAACTTACCTTCTGAAACCGCATTATTTGTGTACCACAAAAGAATACCTGTTTTTTTATTACCTGAATTAAAGGAAAGAGAATTTGATTTCCGTATAAAAGAAGTCGGCGACAGCGAAGTACATCTCTTGATATTNNTGAAATGTTTGCTCCTTCTTCCAATACTAGCCTTGTGAAAAATACCTCTTATAAAGTGGTTCTGCCATTTTATATCTATGCCGGATTGTCTTTTTTGGTGGCCACTATTTTATTGTTTTTTTCTTCATCAGCTTTTTTACAGCATTATTTTCATCCCAAAACTCTTGCAATTGCTCACATCATGGCTTTAGGCTGGGGTAC
>PKYU01000424.1 GCA_003132765.1 Chitinophagaceae bacterium
CACTAAACCAGAAACGAAATCCCCCTGGTAATTGACATCATCCTGCCAGCGATAGGTAATGTTGAATCCAATCCGCTTGGCTTTATCAATACCCGAATTACCAAAACTTGCACCGGCCCTCCATTTGGGCGCATTAAACTCAGCAATAAACCCGGTGGGAACATTATCCAAAATATCAGATGACCCATTGACTCCAACCAGGAAATTACCCGGGAGCGCATAGTCAAGGCTCATTCCAAAACCATAAGCATTAACGTTTCCACTTGCATTTGTAGGAACAGAATAAATAGTTACTTTCGAAGAATTATTTAAATTTGCATTTACTGTTGCGGGATTCGTAAATACGCTTTTATCACCGTTCACCGACTGTGCAACAACAGTACGTACAATAAAATCCTGGTAAATTGCATAATATCCATACATGTCTACGAGAAGCTTTTTATTAAACAACAAACCTTTATATCCTATTTCATATGAATTTACGGATTGAGCTTTGAATTTATTGAATGTTTGAACCTGTGGATTTCCACCGTATAAGTTATTATCTACAGCATATACCGGATTTGTGTTGAAGTGATAAAAAGTCTGAAAGGTCTCCAAACCACCCATAAGAATTGTACCACCTCCAACCCGGAGATTAATATATTGCTGCTGCGTAGAACCAAAGCGGTATGCTTGCTGATAGGACAACCGAATATTATTGTCATCGGCAACTTTTATAACAGCTGATACCCGGGGTGTTAACCGCCCGGTAAAGTTGTCTTCCTTATCGTATCGGGCAGAGGCAATAATATTTACATTGTTATTGAGAATATGCCTGGAAGCCTGAACGTAGGCCCCAAATGCATTTATGGGAATTTTACCGGTGGAATCAGAAAATATGGTTCCCTCAGAATTAAGAACATATCTCCTGTAATTAGCACCGATCAATATATCAGCAAATTTTGAGGTATAAGTGCTTAGGTTATATTGACCTTCTATGTTGTAAAGATTCGTTCTATCCACAAATTTACCACCTCCTTTTGAAATAGGAATGGATCTGATGGAGTCAAAAATTTCCTTAAACTGCGGAGAACCAGCCAATGGTCTTCCTATATCGGCAACAGACCGTGCAGCATTCTCTGCTGCAATATCTGTCATCCCGGCTATTTTTGCATTCAGAAAGGCAAGGCCATATTGAGAATACCATCCTGTTGCACCGCCACTCGGTTTCCATATTTCGTTTAATAATCTTGTTGTGACTGTAAGATCGTAAGCATCACCGGCATTTTCCTGGGTAGTAAAAGCTCTCAAAAACCAGTTGGTATTTACTAACTCAACCTTATATTGACCCATTTTAAAATTCACCAGCGAAAACCTATCGGCACCCGTATAAACTGTATTTCCTGTGCCCCAGAATCCTTCGGCATTCAAAAAAGTACTTTGACTTAATTTGTAACTTACCATGCCGGATAACTTAAAATCAACCGTATTAGGGTTAACAATATCCTTTTCTGCTCAACCTGTGCGGGAAACAGGTAAGGAGGCGGGTAATGCATTAACATATGGTGCATAAAAAGGCGCTGCCTGGGCCAAAGGGGTTAAGACATTACTTTTTATATCCGCAGTGGTTTCATCACCATAAACATTTATTCCATTATAATTAGGATTGGTAGATCGTGTTCCTCTAATTACAGCTCCCGCCGATCCAAGCCCATTGTTATCTCTGTAATCATCTGCTACCCAATCCTTTGCCTGGATGTATTCACCAGTAATTTTGAATGCAAACTTATCACTAATTTTTTGAGCCCATCTCATGCCATAATTATTATACACAGAAGGTGACCGGGATGCGTCATCTAAATGCATTACTCCTGTTTTGGCCAGGAAGGAAAAGCCCTGATATTTGAATGGATCTTTACTGTTGATTATGATAGCTCCATTTTGACCTCCCGGCCCATAAAGTGCTGAAGAGGCTCCTTGCAAAAGGTCAACACTTTCCACATCCAATTCTGACAAACCGACAATAGTTCCTACTGAAAAGTTAANNGTTAAGTCCCGGAGACTGATTGTCCATTCCATCCACAATCTGGTTCACACTAAGGTTACCATTACCATTAAAACCCCTTGTGCTAGGAGAAGAAAAAGTTAGGGATGCAGTTACTACATCTACCCCTTTTAATTTCCCAATCATATCATAATACGAGGTAGATGCAGAATTACGGATGTTTGAGGCACTAATTCTTTCAATAGTTACCGGTGACTCTAAAATTCTCGCCGGGGTTCTGGTTGCTGCTACTACTACTTCCTGGCCAAGCGTACTTTCTGGTATAAGATTAATGTTCACTATATCTGATGAATTGCTCACATTTATTTCCTGAATTTTGTAACCTATTGAAGAAATGATCAGCGTAATGGGAAGAGGTTTATCAACAGTCAGAGAAAAAGTTCCCCTGTCATCAGTGTAAGTTCCTGCTCCAGAACCTTTTACGNNAAACATTATTTTTTACTAATCCTTTAATGATAGTCTTTTGACTGAATGCAAATATCGAGAAAATACTTGCGGCCAAAGAAAGGATAAAAATTCTAATTGTTTTTACCATAGCAATCGTTTTAGTGAATAACCAAAAGCAAAATAAGCATTTTCTATATCTAAATATGTGATTCTAAAAAAAATATTTATTGTTGACAAATTACAATATTAAAATTTGGATGAAGCAATTTTGTATAAGTACTTTACCAAATGGATAATTTCAAATACCCGGGGCAAACATCTTATTACAAAGGAAAAGTCAGGGATGTTTATACAATA
>PKYU01000584.1 GCA_003132765.1 Chitinophagaceae bacterium
CCTTTGTAATCTATCTTTTCTTCCTGCAATCCTTTAATAGTAGGTTCAATTATATTTTTGATTACTTTTCTCATAAAGGTTTCAGAGGCAAAGGGTACAGGACTTACAGCACCCATACCTCCCGTATTAAGCCCCTTATCACCTTCAAGTATTCTTTTGTAATCCTTTGCTTCGGGAAGCAGGAGGTACTCTTTCCCGTCTGTAAGTACAAAAACACTAAGTTCTATCCCCTCTAAGAAATCTTCAACTACTACCTTCTTACCTGCTTCTCNNTCATATTCACTCAATGCTTCAATGGTGCTATTACAAATAAAGACTCCTTTACCAGCAGCCAACCCATCTGCCTTCAGAACGAGGGGAATTTTATGGTTTTTAATATATTCAACCCCTTCCTTATAAGAATCCTCAGTAAATTCCTTGTAATTGGCGGTAGGAATATGATGCCTTTGCATAAAAGCTTTAGCAAAGGCCTTACTCCCCTCAAGCCTGGCTCCTGAAGCAGGAGGTCCGCTAACAATTATATGTTTCAAGGATGTATCATTTTTAAAAAAATCATAAATACCATTTACCAGGGGGTCTTCCGGACCAACAACTACTAGCTCAATTTCTTTTTCAAGGCATTTTCTTTTAATCCCATCAAAATCTTTTATAGTAATATCCAGGTTTTCTCCATATTGAGATGTGCCTGCGTTACCTGGGGCTATATACAATTGGGAGCACAATTTACTTTGGCTTATTTTCCAGCAAAAAGCATGTTCTCTGCCGCTNNTGAACCTAATATAAGTATATTCAAATGAAGGAATTTTATATTAAATGAAAATCGAGCGCAAGTTATGAATTAAGGAATTTAATCTTTAACCGCTTGTAAAGATTTCAAAAGAGGATTATTTTTTTTCTCAAAAATTGAATATTGCTATTTGAAATTTATCTGTACTTTACAAAAAAAATTGCATCTAAACTTTCTTATCAAAATTTATTAATAATGGAAGATCAGATCATTCCTTCTAGCACTGGCGAAATCATTAAAGGTAAACATCCGAAATCTTTATACATTCTTTTTCTAACAGAAATGTGGGAGCGTTTTGCCTATTATCTTATGGTTGGGATTTNNCTACCTTATTGGCGACAAGGGCGGTAAAGGCATGACTGAAAAAATGGGGGCTGATGTTGTGGGGAGTTTTATAGCGCTTGTTTATTTAACCCCATTTATTGGTGGCTTGTTAGCTGATCGTTATTTGGGTTATATAAGATCCATCTTCATAGGTGGTACATTAATGTCGCTTGGCTATTTTGGCCTGGCACTGCCGGGAAATACTGCTTTATATGTCTCCCTTTGTTTAATAATTGTTGGCAATGGATTTTTTAAACCAAATATTTCAACCATACTCGGTAATATATACAACCGTGAAGATTTGAAACCGTTAAAAGACAATGCCTATAATATTTTTTATATGGGAATAAATATAGGTGCATTGGTTTGCAATTTTGTGGCGGCCTATTTAAGAAATAAGTATGGCTGGGGCTACGCTTTCGCAGCTGCCGGAGTTGGGCTTATAATCGGAATGATTATTTTAGCCAGCTCTTTGAAAGATGTACGGGAAGGTGAAATCAAGAAAGAAAAAAGATCGGAAGATATACATATCGGAAAAATATTTGGATATGTATTTCTGCCCGCGATTATAGCAGCAATAATTGGCTGGATTTTTCCAACCTTATTGTTTGGCTCTACGATCATGGGAAGCAAATCCAATGATGCCTTTATTTTTGCCTGCTTACCAATAATTGCTTTTTATATCTCTTTGTATGTGCGGGCAACAGGGCAGGATAAAAAAGGTATTGGTTCCCTGTTATTTATTTTTGCAATCTCAATTATCTTCTGGACAATTTATAATCAAAATTCCACCGGTCTAACTTTATGGGCTCAAAAACATACAGACAGAANNAGCTGGTAAAATAGCAGGAACTTTAGGCTTCC
This sequence comes from Chitinophagaceae bacterium, assembly GCA_003132765.1. Taxonomy (GTDB): domain Bacteria; phylum Bacteroidota; class Bacteroidia; order Chitinophagales; family Chitinophagaceae; genus Ginsengibacter. The sequence continues at coordinate 1,976 of PKYU01000584.1, forward strand.
TGCAAAAAATAAGTGATAGACCCCGATTGGTTAATAAAGTGGATGCCAATTTTGTTGATATAAAAGACAATGCTCCGGTTGTAGCCTCACTTCTTCATTATGATAGCCACTCAGATGGCAATATTGTAGATAAAGAAACGAAGGTAGTCCAGGTAATCGGCCCAGATCCTTATTTAAACAATGTGCCAAAAAGTGAATGGCCAAAAAGCGGGACGGAAAAATTAGCAAATACAGAATTATTTCAGTCTATAAATCCGTTATTTATTATAATACTAACTCCGATAATTGTATTTATTTTTAGTTTTTTGAGAAGAAGAAAAAAAGAACCTTCCACTGCAACAAAATTCGGTCTGGCTCTATTTATTTCAGGTTTGTCAGCATTGGTTATGGTCTTTGCTATTATGTCTGTAAATTCTGTTTATTTGGAAAAAACTTCACCTTATTGGCTTTGGGGCACCTACTTTGTATTTACAATAAGTGAATTATTATTAAGCCCTATAGGATTATCCCTGGTTTCAAAACTTGCCCCTGCAAGATTAACAGCACTAATGATGGGAGGATGGTTTCTCTCGACCTCAATTGGTGGAAAAATTGCAGGTGTAATGACGAGTTTCTGGGATGATTTTACTGATAAAAAGATATTTTTTCTAATATTGGTTATATCGGCTTTTATAGGGGGAATACTAATATTCAGCAGGCTAAAATCACTGAACAGGATTGTGAAAGATAAGACTGGTTCAGCATAAATTTCAGTTCCGGGAAAATAGATTTGTGCCTGCAAAATGATTTTCTTAATTCTAAAAGCCAGTTACACAAAATTCATAAGTTCATACTGTTTGCCAAGAATTGCTTTTTCATCTGCTCCCAGCCATTTATTCAAAACAGTTGCATAAACGTTTTTAAAATCCACTGTATATTTTAAATCTCCCTCATTCAGGTCGCTTAGATCAGGCATGGCATTTATTAACCCTTTTTGCTTCAATCCGCCACCAATAAAAAACATATTATTTGCCATTCCATGATCGGTCCCGCCACTTGCATTCTGAGCTACTCTTCTTCCAAATTCACTAAAGGTCAGCAGCAACACATCCTGGAAACGGTTATTATCTTTCAGGTCTTTTACAAAAACATTAATAGCATCATTGAGTTCAGTAAATAATCTTTTTTGTTGATTTTCCTGGTTTACATGCGTATCAAAACTACTCAGACTCAGGTAATAAACTTTGGTATTTATATCACTCATGATCAGGGATGCAATTGTTTTCAAATTCTTTCCTGTTTCAGTAGCTGGATATACCTGTGTGGATGAATGTGTTTTACTTTGTTGAAAAATATAATCGGCGCTGCTCAAAGTCTCACTAAGGGTTTTATATAAATAATCTACCGTTTCTTCCCCTTTTTCATAGGCTGCATTTATATCCTTAAAATATTTTTCATGGCTGGTATTATACAATCTTTTGGGATCTTTTACTGCAAGACCTTTGTTGATTTCTCCTTTTAAAGCAAGGCTTAATATATCATCCACTTCAAGAGCCTGCGTAGGTTTGCCGCACCCGTCACACTGAGCATCTAAATATCTGCCAAGCCAGCCTGTATAAATGTATTTATCGCTGTCACTGGCACTTTGCCAGATATCCATACTTCTAAAATGAGAACGATCAGGGTTAGGATAGCCAACACTATTCATAATTCCGAGGCTGCCATCCTCATATAAATTTTTGAAAGCTGAAAGTGCAGGGTTAATACCAACCTCATCGGTTAGCAATAATGCTTTATCTTTTTCAATTCCAAGTTTTGGCCGGGAACTATAATAAATATCATTTCTTATTGGAATAACGGTATTCAGTCCGTCGTTTCCACCACTAAACTGTAATACAACCAGTACTTTATTTCCCATCGGAACCATCGCTTTTTTATCAAATGCTTTCAGGAATTTGGGAAGCATTAAGGATGCTGTTGCAAGCGAACCAATTTGAAGAAATTCCTTTCGTTTAAATAACATAGAAAATAATTAAAATTTTAACATCCGTTTATTGCTATGCATCTAACAAAGCTGATATTCCGGTGTACTCATTAATTCAACTATTGTTGTTTTAATGTAGGATTCCCTGGAATCTTTATCAACATATTTATCCAGTATAACAGGATTGATCCTACTTTTTGTCTGAAGAATTAGATCATTAATTCTTTCCATCAGGTTTTCTTTCGGTGTCTTTTCAAATACTTTAATCACCGCATCCCAGTTAATAGAGGTATTTAGCTGCCTGAGTTTTGGCCTGGCATCTACTCCCTCCATTCCCATCATAGTATCATCGTCATCTTTTGGCTTTACAACAAAATCATCAGTATTGGTAAGAATTTGTGGAATTTTCATTCGCAGCATCAGGGCGCTGCTATCTATCCAGTTTTTACCTCCCGGCCACCCGGCAACGTTAGGCGGATAAAATAGCATTTGCCCGAGGGCCCGTTCAAATAATAATTGCGCTTCAGGTTTATCCAGTTCCATAGGTATCATCCTGCGAATACCTACCAGTAACTCTACCGGTGATTTAATGTGGCTCCCAATATTTTTGTCTTTATAAAACCATTCACTTGTATAAATATCATTTAATAACAATTGAATGTTATATCCACTCTGATAAAATCTTTCCGACAGCCATTCTGCTTTTTCATTATCCGGAATATCGTTTACACAAAACCTGTAGAANNGTTCCAATAAAATATCAATGATATCATCCCCATCGAAATTTCCTGTTTTACCTAAAAATGATTTGGAGCTATTATCATGCAAAAAAGGCCGGTCAACAAACTCACCCTGTAAATTAAAACCCCATCCTGTAAATGCCCTTGCGCCTTCTTTAACATCTTCTTCTGTGTAATTTCCACGACCCATGGTAAAAAGTTCCATTACCTCTCTCGCAAAATTCTCGTTGGGATGTTGTTTCTTATTTTGCTGGTTATTCAGAAAAGAGAGCATGGATGGACTTTTACTTACTTCACGAAGCAAGTCACCAAAACTTCCTAAGGCATTTTCCCTGATAGTATTGATTAGTCNNAATTTGATGTTGGATGTAGCAAAATGCCCATGCCAGAAAAGACTCATTTTTTCCCGCAATTGCGCCTCACTATTTATCATTTCTCCTAACCAGGTAAGATTCAGGTTTTTTAAATCTTCAACTGATTGTTTACGGAGAATTTTTTTTTGATCCTGGTTTAGTTTTTGAAGGCTAGCCAGGTCTTGCATACCTTTTACCATACCATCAAAAAGATTGGTGGCGATATTGAAATAAACAGGTTTTTTGGAAGAAGTAATCAATAAAAGTTTATACAATTCTTTTTGGGTAATTTCACGGAGTTGATTGGCATTTCCGGCCATAGGCCCGAATGCTGCCCGCCATAGTAAATGTTGGTTCTTTAGTTGGTTAGATGAATTTGACATTTATCGCCCTTTTTAATCCTTGCAAGGTTTCTGGCAGATATTGACT
>PKYU01000426.1 GCA_003132765.1 Chitinophagaceae bacterium
AGGGGGAACGAGCTCCCAAGCTATAAATATGCCATCAAATATCCCACACGGAATTTATCAGCTCGAAGTTTCCGATTCTGGAGGAAATGTTGCCAACATCGGTTTAATTTATTGATTTAATTAATAAAATATTCACACCGATCTTTTGCACCTGTTAAGTGCAATTATTCTTAATATTGCGTCATCATTATTTTACAGCAACTTATTATGGATAAGTTTTAAATCAATTATCCTAAATCTTGCCATACAATCAAATTTATTTATCTTAGTGATTCTATGTTCCCTACTATGAAAAAATTTGCAGGAGTATTTTTATTCTTATTGTTAACATTGATTTTCCTGGTCTGTGTTCCGGTTCTAGTTCATGCTCAAATTGGTGACCCCGGATGTGATCCGCTCTGTAATTGTCGTGCTGATGGCTCCGTTTGCCCTATTGATGGAGGCCTTGGCTTCCTGCTCGCTGCAGGTATTGGTTACGGTATTAAAAGAGTAAAGGATTCAAAGAAAAAGGAAAGTATCTGACATCGGATTAAGGTAGTATTCTGACACATTAAAGGCCACACTTTTTATCCAACATTTTCGGTTAAATTTGCAATCGCCAATTAAAATTACAAGTAGGTAGCTATTGCCTTTGAACACATTTATGCCAATTTACCATTCAACAAGAGACAAATTAAAGAGATCATTTATTGATTTGCAGGTAAATTTTTCAACTTTAAAGGAAATCAGCATAACAGGAGGTACTTCCAATAGGTCATTTTTGAAGATTTCCACTATAGTTTTAGCGTTGTTTGTTTTCACTGCCTTTTCCTCTTGTAATGTCTTCAAGAACCAGGTTTATTTTCAAGATTTGCCTAACGATACCACACTTAGAAATGTTATTACTGAAAATTATGACCTGAAAATACGTAAAGGCGACCTTCTTGGGATAACAGTAGCGAGCCTTAGCCCCGATGTCGCATTTTTCAATAGTGTCCAAACCCAGGGAAAGGAACCAAGTGGATACCTTGTTGATCAAAACGGAAATATAGATTTTGTAAAATTAGGTATATTACATGTGGAGGATTTGACAATAAAACAAATGAAAGATTCGCTTGAAAATCAATTAATACCGTATCTAAAAAATTCAGTGATTTCCCTGGCATTTTTAAACCGTCATGTCACCATGATGGGCGCAGTCACTCCCCAGGTACTTCCTTTGGCCGGAAGTATGACTATTTTGGATGCAATTGCAGCTTCAGGTGATATTGAATTAAAAGGCAAAATGGATAATATACTTGTGATAAGGGATGAAAATGGATCTAAAGTATTCAAAAGGTTGAATCTGAAAGATCATAGTATATTTTATTCTCCCTATTATTATTTAATGCCAAATGATATTGTTTATATAGAACCCTCAAGAATGAAAACTCCTTTGACAGTTCCGGAAGTTCTATCTTATATTACTACAGGCCTTTCACTTTTCATTATTTTATCGAGGTTATAAAACTTTACTATACGATTATTGGAATGGAAGAAGAAAAATTTTTTAAGGAAACCGGGGAATCAAATATCTTTAGAAAGCTATTAAATAATTATCTCCCTTTCTGGCCATTATTTGTTATTACTACCTCCATCTGCGTCGCGATTGCGTTCCTGGATTTGCGTTCACAAGTGCCCGTATATGTGGCTGCTGCAAAAGTATTACTGAAAGATCCGCAAAAGGGGGGAGGAGATTCCAAGGTACTTGACGCTCTGAACATTTTTTCAGAAAAAAAGATTGTGGATAACGAAATAGTTGTTCTTCGTACTCCTGATATTATGCAGGAAGTTGCAAAACAACTTAATCTGTACTCGATTGTTTATAATAAAGGAAATGTCCGCACTGAGGAATTATACAAAGAAAATTCACCGGTGGTATTCATAGCTGCAGATAAAGACAGTTTTAATCTCTGGGGTACTTATTTTTTTTCGGTGGACTGGAAAAACAGAAGCATACAAATTGATAATAAAACTGTTCCATTTAACGATACGTTCAAAATAAACAATACTCCAATCATATTAGAAATAAATAAAAATTATAATACCAGTGTTGTAGGGAAGAATTATTTTGTTCAATTTGCCTCTCCTGCAGGTGCAGCCGGAGCTTTATCAGGTGGACTTCAGATTTCTCCTTATTCTTATTCTTCAACTATTCTTAATGTTTCTATAAATATTCCGGTCTCTGAAAAAGGCAGGGACGTTCTTAATAAGTTATTCGAGATATATAATAATAATGCAATTGAAGATAAGACCCAGATTGCGGATAAAACCCTGCGTTTTATTGACGATCGCCTTGTTGTGGTTACAAGCCAACTGGATAGTGTCGAAAAAAATATTGCCAACTACAAATCCAGAGAATCCGTTGTAAACCTTGGCTCCCAGGCTACAACTTACCTGGAAAAAGTCAAAGAACTTGACAAGCAAAATACAGATCTTGATTTAAAACTGGAAGCATTAAATAACCTCGTGGAATATGCTAAAAGTAAGGGGGAAAAACCTGGCACCGTGCCCTCATTACTAATTCTTTCTGATCCCACGCTTACTGGTTTACTGGATAGACTTTATAATGCGGAAACAAAGGAAGAAACTCTTCAAGCTATAACAGGTGAAAAAAACGATGCACTCTTACTGGCAAACGCTGAAGTGAGTAGAATCAAGAATGATTTAATGGAAAACATGTCCAATATAAGGACTTCGTTTATGCTTATAAAGGGGGAGATAAATAATCAAATTAGTCAAAATAATTACCTTCTTCACCAGGTGCCGGAAAAGGAACGGGCCTTTTTGGATATTAGCAGGCAGCAGTCGATTAAGAATGATATTTATACTTTTCTTTTACAAAAAAGGGAAGAGACCGCCATTTCTTCTGCGTCTTCTTCTGCAGACCTAAAAGTAATTGAAAGCCCGGTTTCTTATGGGCCAATAAGTCCTGTTCCAAAGAATTANNAATTGGAATCTTACTTGCTGCTTTTCTGCTGATAATTAAAGAAGCATTTAACCGCACTGTCTTGTTTCGGTCCGAAATAGAAGAAAAAATAAAAGCACCTATAATGGGCGAATTGCTGCAGGTGAAGGATAAGAATCCGATAGTAATTCTTGATGGAAAACGCACCGTAATTGCAGAACAGATTCGTTCGGTACGCACCAATCTGAATTTCATGGGACTAAATGAGAAACATAATACTTTGATGATCACTTCGAGCATTTCAGGAGAGGGCAAAACCTTTGTGGCCATCAACCTTGCTATAAGTTTAACCCTTACCGGCAAAAAAGTAGCCATCATGGAAATGGATCTTCGTAAGCCAAAGTTGAGTAAAATGCTTAATGTATCTAAGTCGCCAGAAATAACCAACTACCTTATTGGTAAAGCTTCGTTGGAGGATATTTCAAGGGTGACAGAAATTCCAAACCTTATTGTAGTTTCGGCAGGGCCCATTCCTCCAAATCCAACTGAGTTGATCCAG
>PKYU01000161.1 GCA_003132765.1 Chitinophagaceae bacterium
ACTCAGAATGTAGTTCGACCCATAAATTTCAGGATTAAATAATTCCAGCTGCTGGAAGTTTAGCTGACCAGCCAAAACATAACTCAAGCTTCTAAACAAAATTACCGGGATTATCAAAAGAATGAATGCTGTCCAAAAACCTTTTTTCTCAAAAAAGAATCTCGCCAGCTTATGAATAAAAAAAAGAATAAAGACTCCTGCAAGGATTTTTAGCCAAATTGAGATACCGTTTTCCTTGCCTTCAACCTTAGTTATTTGTTTCAGAAAAAAAAGAGTGTTACCTCCTGAATCTTTGATGGCCAACCTCCCCGGCAACAGACTGATATCATAGTCTTTGCTGATTTCACTATTTGCAATAAATGAATTTTTAAGGTATTTATTCTCCACATAATAATTCCATTTTACAGGAATGAGCGTAACAATTTCATAAAGCAAGCCTCTTTTATTCTGGTATTGCTTTTTGTTAACCACATACCAACCATTTATCAGTTTTAAAAATCGCGTTCCGTCAGGACTGGCCAATATTGTTGAATCAGGTGCAATGATTTGCGTATTCCAAAAAACAGGTACGGGATTGGCTAATGGATTATTTCTGTAAAGAAAAATGAAATAATTTTTGTCTACCAGGTTATCAAGCTCATGCTCATTATAATTACGATTGATAATCTTGTCTATTAAGGCAGTATCTTTTAAAAAAGCGAAACTTTTCTTTTGATTCTTAATTATATTATTTTGGATGGCTCTTGTGGCTGTGCCCGATGTTGATATACTACTCCAGTAATTATCAATGATAAATGATAAAGTGAACAACCATGCAGTTGTAACAAGGAGATATATATTTCTCCCAAAAAATGTTTTTAGATCTTTATTAATTTTAAACTTCACAATTGCTGTTTCTTAATTTCATTCCATATTTGATCCATTTCCCCTAGCGTCATATTACTAAGGTTGTGCCCTTTTTCTGCTGCTGCTGCTTCCATTTGGGTAAAACGCATGATAAACTTTTTATTGCTGAGCTCTAGTGCATTTTCTGCATCTATATTTAGAAACCTTACATAATTAACAACTGAGAAGAAAAGATCGCCTGCTTCTTCCTCAATATGAGCTGTATCGCCGGACTTAACGGCATCAAGCAATTCAGCTTTTTCTTCTTCGATTTTTTCCCACACCTGTTCTTTGGTTTCCCATTCGAATCCCACCTGCTTGGCTTTTTCCTGCAGGCGCATGGCTTTTACCATTGAGGGTAAAGATTTTGGCACGCCACTCAGAACTGATTTCTTTCCTTCCGCCAGCTTAATTTGTTCCCAGTTTCTTTTAACTTCTTCGTCATCTTTTACCTTGATATCTCCATAAATATGCGGATGGCGGAAAATAAGTTTTTCACAAATGCTATTTATAACCTCTTGCAGCGAAAATTGATTCTCTTCCTCAGCGATTTTAGCATAAAAAACAATATGCAGGAGTATATCACCCAGTTCTTCTTTAATGCCCTGCCAGTCTTTATCAGTGATTGCATCAACAAGTTCAAAAGTTTCTTCAATTGTTTGCTGGCGCAGTGTATGAATCGTTTGCTTTTTATCCCACGGGCATTTTTCCCTTAACTCGGTCATTATTTTCACCAACCTATTGATATCGATTTCCTGAGACATTTTAACAATTTAAATTTTAAAAATTGATACAAAAAAGAATATGGCCACCAAAAAAATAATACCCAGTAAATAGGCAAATAAAAAGATCCCATATTTTAAGATCGTCTTACCTCTCCCCTGCTCGTAAAAATTGCGCATTGCCTGATAGAGGTAGAAAAAGATGGCAATTATAATTGCTGCATTAAGATATCCTAACCAGGTTAGTTGTGTAAGCTCTACTATTCGCGAAATGATTAATACTACCAACTGGGCAATGAATAAAAAAATGTAAAAGTGCATCGTAAAGACCGCATGACCCACATAATAAAATTTTTTCTGCCTGATATATAATAGTTCCAACAGGAAAGCCGCAAAAGGCAATGACACGAACAATAACTGAGGGAAGCTGTGTAAGAAGGCTTCGCCTAAATCTTTAATAAATTGATTTGCATCATCATGGTATTTTTTATTGAGTTCAATTTCCTTATGCGCCAATTTTTTGGTAAGCCAGTTTTGTTTCACCTTACCGGTTCTAACTAATGAATCATACTCCTCCCTGTTTTTATACTCCTTATTGAAAATAATCAGATTCAGACCTTTTTTTTTATTGATACTATCTATGTAATGGCTAAAATTTTCCCTCCTCATTGGCTTGCCATTATTCAGCACACTTGTAAAATTATTAAAATCCTGGGGCGACATTTGTTGAATTTCTTCCATCGTTTTACCATCATACATCAATTTTACAACGGGTTCTTTACTAGTATTATAGAAGAATGAGAAAAAACTGAGGAAAAAAATGAAAGAAGTAAAAAGATACATCCTGATCGGATTGAAATAACTGGCCCTTTTTCCTTTCATATATTCCTTAGATAGAAAACCTGGTTTTAAAATAAGGTCTTTTATGGAAGTAAAAAACTTGCCATCAAAGTGGGTTATATCGCTAAAAAAATGTGAGATCAAATGCCACACGCTTTCCTTTGGTTCAATATTTTCCTGGCCACAGACGTGACAATATTTTCCAATAACTGTCGTTCCACAGTTAAGACAATTTTTTTCAATTCTTTCACGAAGATGCGACACTATCTTATATTAGCATTAATAATTTATGGTTAAAAATAACAAACTAAATCTGCTTGAGAAATTAATCCGCTATTTTGCAATAATGACAAATTTTAGTTTCAAAAAACAAGGGATTCAGCGGATGATCACTAAGGACGCCAAAAGGAACTTCCCTATTTTTCTTCTAATTCTTTTTGTTAATCATGGTGCATATGCTCAGTATTATTATAAAGACATATGGAACAACCAGCAAATTTCAAATGAATTCAAATTGCTGAAAAACGATAATTTTAAAATCATAAAAATCAGAAGCTTTGATGCTGATGGCCAACCCAGCGAAGGATTTTTTTGTGTTAAGAAATTCAATAAGAAATTCACCCAATCCCAGATGATCTCAAAATCAAATATTACCGCACAGTCAGTATTAGTTTCAGACTATAACGAAATAGGTTTTACATTAAAAACAACCGAGGAAACACCCTCTGCAACTAATATTACTGAATATGATTATGAAGGTAACGGGCAATTAAAAATGACCATTACCCTTACCAAAGCTGATGACGATTCCGGTGAGATAAAAGAAACCCATGAATATTTTTACGATCAAAAGGGAATTCCGGTAAAAATGATCCGGAAGAAAAACGATGTACCGGTTTCCACCATTCATTTTGTGAGTGATACAAATGGTAGCATCATAGAAGAGGATGTGGAAGGTAACTCCAGAAGTGACAAGAAGTATTATTACTATTATGATTCAAAGAACAGACTTACGGATGTTGTTCATTTCAATGAACTGGCTAACCGTCTGCTTCCGGACTATATGTTTGAATATTTTACTTCAAACCTGCCAAAACAAATGATCACAGTAAGTGAAGGAAGTAATAGCTATTTGATCTGGCAATATGCCTACAACGAAGATAATTTGAAGCAAACGGAAAAATGTTTTTCAAAAGACAAAAGGTTATTGGGAACCATTCAGTATGAATATGATAAATAATTAATCGAAAGTTGAGGAAATATCAGCAACCAAAATATATATTCATATTGCCCCAATTACAATAATAAGTGCGCTTATGCGGGTCCTATCCAGGAATAGAATTTTGCCAAAACTCAAGGATTTCAATTAATATTTTTCTCATACCAAACCAGCTTTAATATACCTGTCGCTTATGCTCCAAATTAATAGCTGGGATTTGTATTCTAAAAATATTTAATTAGGATTATCCATTTAAGTCTCATTTCCTTTATAGGCGTAAGGTACATGTTGCATCATTCTCTCTGTCAGCTTGTGCCAGATGGTTGGCAAAAAGTTCCTTCGGTTAAATCTGAAAAAGAATTCATCTAAATATCCGTTCATGAATCTTTCTGAACACTTATGATGTACGCCTCTTAACCATCCTTTTAAATTCATGATCATAAAATGTAGTCCCATGAAGTTCTTTCCTTTATTAGAAGGCTTTTGCTTGAGTTCAAATTCACTTTCCAGTGGCCAGTAACCTCTCCATCCATCTGTTTTAACCTGAGTGTTGTCACTATCAATGTATTTTTCAAAGAAAGGCCTAAGGCTTTCGGCACTGGCATCTTCAATGGTTTGGCCATAGGCTCGTCCTATTTTGTCCCCTTTGACTTTTTCTACCACCATCACTACCAGCTTCTTATCCCCCTTGCTTCTGCCGCGCTGGCCTATATCTACTCCTCCTATCATTAATTCATTCACTTCTACGTGACCACATAGAAGATGTTTGCCGCTACTTTTCATTGCTTCCTGCACCTTTCGCTTAAACAACCAGGAAGATTTCTGATTGATGCCATATTCATTAGCCAACTCCGTTGTTGACTTTCCCTTTTTACGAACTGCGATTCGAAAGTTAATCATAGGAGCCTTCAGCAGCGGGATTTTAATCTTGTGAAACAATGTGTGAGCGGTAACCGACTCATCATAACACCATTGGCTACAACGCAAATGAAACCGGGTCTTCCACCGATACCTTTGAACCAAACTCATACTTTTTATGTTCTTTCCCTTTGCTGATACATTGAACGTGTGGCTCATGCAAAGAATAGACTTTGCCCGTGTCTGTTTTCTTTTGTGCTAATACCTGTTTGAATAGCGCCAGTGTGTCCTGATAACGGCTGGGCGGCAGTTTACGCTCTATCTCTCTCACTAACCTGCCATCAATGGTCTTTACTTTTTTATCTGCCTTTCTTGCTTTGCCTTTATTTTTCGGATGATTTCTGAAGCGCTGATCCATTAATAATTTCTTCAAAACACCCTATAACTTTGCCGCAGCTCAATGCTTTGCTCATCTGCAATGGCTATACATTTTTTAATGATTTTCCGATGCAGTTTATTGTCCGTAGGATAAGTAATATTTTTTTCCTGAACCGTTGTATCGGTGGTGGCTTCCTGCTCCCGGCCATCTTTGCCATTAATGCGTATGCTTTCTTTAAAAATCAATTCTATTCCTTCAGTTCCGATACGGTTTCTAAAATGTACTAACTCACTGGCTTCACAAGGCGCTCCGCAGGCATAGGATTTTTCTCCGCTGAAATATTGGTAGTAAATATTTTCAAACCATTGTTCAACTACACTCTCATCGCTTATGTTACGGATGTGTTTGAGTATGATTAATGATACCATCAACCGGATGGGCTTCGCAGGACGGCCTTCTTCCGAGTACAGTTTTGCAAAGGCTTCTTCAAAAATATTCCAGTTGATTTGATTTGCTAAAATATACAGCGGGTGGCTGTGACTAAGCTGCTCTTCAAAGGTGCTGTAAAAGCCAAGTTGAGAGGTAGGTTTTGGTTTTGAAAGCATAAAATAATTTGCAAGGTTTTCGCTTGTAAATTCAGTTTTCCTGCAAACTTTATCAACCTTTGTTATCCCCAAACCATTGCCAATTGTG
>PKYU01000277.1 GCA_003132765.1 Chitinophagaceae bacterium
GCAATAAACCATCTTGGTTTTATGGAATACACCCCAAACCTAAAATATCAACTCCCCATTCACATTTTTAATTTCCAACATTCTTTTATCACTGCCTTCTACCCTGCCAATAATTTGGGCAGCTATATTGAATGAAGCAGCTGTCTCAATTATGGAAGAAGCAAAATCCTTATCCGTATATATTTCCATTCGGCAGCCCATATTAAACACCTGGTACATTTCCCGATCATCGGCTCCGCTGGCTTGTTGAATTTCTTTAAATATTTNNCAATTGTCTTTAATCACCTTTACATTTTTAGGAATATATTTAAGGCATTTCGTTTGGCCTCCACCGCTACAATGGATAAGGCCATATATTTTATCAAAATGATTTTCCAATAATTTTTTTATTAGTGGCGCATAGGTTCTTGTTGGAGAAAGAATACCCTTTATTTCACTAATATTGTTTTTCCCTATATAGACCACTTCATCGGGCAATGAAGGATCATAGCTCTCCTTAAAATTTTCAGCATAATATTTATTAAGCATATCATGCCTTGCTGAAGTCAAACCATTGCTTCCAATGCCACTATTATACTGATCTTCATAACTGGATTTCCCATAGGAAGCCAGGCCAACAATTACATTACCCGGTTGAATTTTCTCATTGGAAATTATTTTTGATTTGTGCCAGCGGGCTGTCATGGTTCCGTTTACTGCAATAGTTCTTACCACATCACCCACATCAGCTGTTTCCCCGCCTAGGTAATGAATATTGATCCCAAAGGTTTTCATCAGCTCGAAAAATTCATTGGTGCCACTAATTATATTTTCCAGGACTTCTGCTGTAATGAGATTTTTATTCCGGTCAATAGTCGAATTGAAAATAATATTATCATAAATACCCACACATAGTAAGTCATCCAGGTTCATCACCACGGCATCCTGAGCAATTCCTTTCCAAATGGAAGCATCTCCTTTTTCTTTCCAATATAAATAGGCCAAAATGCTTTTTGTACCGGCGCCATCTGCATGCATCACATTCACATAATTAACATCTCCTCCCAGGTAATCGGGATAAATTTTACAGAATGCTTTGGGAAAAATTCCCTGGTCAAGATTTTTTACGGCGGCATGCACTTCTTCTTTTTGAGCAGAAACGCCACGCTTTGAATAAAGAGACATTATATCATTTTGATGGTTGTAAAAATATAAAATATAAGTGACGCTCTCTTTCCCATGTAATCAATTAAGAAATAATATAGTTTTGCAATCCCGATGCAGGTTCACTACGACATAGACCATTTACCCCTTTTTAAAAATGCCGTTGTTACTATTGGAACATTCGATGGCGTGCATTCTGGTCACCTGCAAATTATCAGTCAGCTAAAAAAAGAAGCAGTCAATATTGGCGGTGAAACAGTTATTATCACTTTTGATCCGCATCCGCGAATGATACTCCATGCAGAAAAGAAACATCCCGGAGGAATAAAACTTATTAACACATTAGAGGAAAAAATCGGGTTGCTTTCAAAACAGGGAATCGACCATCTTGTGGTCGTTCCTTTCACAGCAGCTTTTGCAGAACAATCCGCTGAAGAATATATAAAGGTTTTTTTAGTTACAAAATTTCATCCCCATACCATTATTATCGGTTATGATCATCGGTTTGGAAAAAACAGGCAGGGGGATTACAAACTGCTGGAATCATATGAGCCCGAAGGGAATTTCATAGTGAAGGAAATACCTGAATATGTTCTAAACAATTTGAACATAAGTTCAACAATTATCAGGAAAGCGCTCAATGAGGGCGACATTAAAACAGCCAATGAGTACCTGGGATATAACTATTTCTTTGAAGGAAAAGTTATTGAGGGAAATAAATTAGGAAACACAATCGGATACCCTACGGCCAACCTCCAAATTACAGATCCAAACAAACTGGTGCCAGAAAACGGAGTATATGCCGTTAAGATATGGNNGATTCAGCTCATTCGCAAGGAATTACCTTCTTTAATGGTATGATGAATATCGGCATCAGGCCTACGATAGGTGGAACCATGAGGGTTATAGAAGTAAATATTTTTGATTTTAATCAAAATTTATATGGCACGAACCTCCGGATTTATATGCATCATTTCCTGAGAGCAGAAATGAAATTTGACGTACTCAACTCTCTAAAAACTCAATTAGAAAAAGATAAAATTAATGCAATTAAATTATTGAAAATTAGCTAATTATCTGATTCATCTTTAATTATTTTGTAGACCAATTCTTTCATCAGGGACCCGGAGGAAGTGGCAAAGGTTTTGATACCAAAACTTTTCAAATTGTAAGTATGCAGCAACATGATGACCCGTTCCGCATCTGCAAAAGAATAATTCATCAGCATATCCAGGGCCTGCTGCACCAGGAAAGGATTGTTATAAAAAACAGGTCGTAGGGCCTTTTCACTTTTATCATTCATCTGGTAAACTGCCAGGATTTTGGTAAAATAATTATACAGAGAGGGCAATACTAATTGAATAGGAGCCGCCTTTGGATTGGCATCGAAATACTGAACTATGCGTACCGCCTTAACAAGATCTTTTTTACTCAGCGCATGCTGCAATTCAAAAATATTATACTCTTTGCTAACCCCTATATATTTTTCAATTTCATCTTCAGTAATATTTTTTTCTGAACCAAGGTTAATCGATAATTTTTCCACTTCATTGGCAATACGGTTGAGATCATTTCCCACATGATCAACCAGTAAGGTCAGGGCCCTTGGAGTAATCTGGAAACCTTTTGATTGCAAATAACTATTCGTCCAGGATGGTAATTGGTTGTCATAAATTTTTTTTGATAGAAAAACTTCGCCATGTTTTTTAATGAGTTTTGATAGGCGACTGCGGCCATCAAGGGTTTTCCCTTTATAAGAAACCACCAATACAGTTGATTGCAATGGCTTTTCAACATATCCCTCCAGTTTTTCTATATCCTTCATCTGCTGGGCCTCCTTCAGGAGAACCACCTGTCTTTCCGCAAACATGGGATAACGCCTGCAGGCATTTAATACATCAGCCCAGTTGGCATCCTTTCCATAAAAAATAGTCAGGTTAAATTCAGCATCATTGCCGGTTAATATTCTTTTTTCCGCATATTCCATTACCTCATCAATGTAAAACTCCTCTTCACCTTCCAGCCAGTAAAGAGGCTTATATGAATTTTTCTTCCATTCTGAAAGAATCGTAAGGGCGCTCATGGTTCAAAGATAAAATTTTGCTCAAAATAGGTAGGATAGTCGTAAATTTCCTCAAAAAAATAAATAAACAACGCGCTGGCTGCAGAAATAATATTATCCATAACTTTAAAAAAAAAACTTCAAATGAGTTACGAAAATTTTCCTAAAGATTACCCCTCGGCGGATCCCGAATCTGAAAAACCAAAAAATAGTAACAGGAATGTCCTGACCGGCATCCTCGTTGTTGCCTTGTTGGGTACATGGGGTTATATCATTTTTGACAAGAATAAAACTCGCCAGGAAAAGCAGGACTTAACAACCCAAATTGTAAACAGCGATTCATCAAAAAATGAATTGCAACGTGAATTGAACGATGCAGCCCTGTAGCTCGATATGCTAAAGACTTCTAATGTAAAAGCAGACAGCCTGCTGAAGACGAAAGATAAAGATATCCAGGAACTAAAGAACAAGGTTCAGACTATCCTAAACAATAAGAATGCAACTTCAGCTGAACTTGCCGAAGCAAAAAGATTAATAGCTGAACTGAAAGGCAATATTGAAACCTACACTGCACAGATTGAACAATTAAAAGCACAAAACACTCAATTGACTCAGGAAAAACAAGCAGTTACCGAACAGCGGGATATCGCCAACAAGAATCTTGATTCGGCCACTCAGGTGATTAAGCAAAAAGAGGATGTAATTGATGTGGGATCCACTTTACACGCTTCCAATTTCAATATAGTTGGTATAAAAGAAAAGAACAGTGGAAAAGAGAAAGTTACTACCACGGCAAAGAGAGTTGATAAGCTCAGGATTTCATTTGATATTGATGAAAACAAGATCACCAAAAGCGAGCCTAAAGACATTTATGTCTGCATTACTTCACCCGATGGAAAACCAGTGGCCGTTGATGCCTTAGGGTCCGGAAGTTTTATTTTACGTGATGGTATCCAAAGGCCTTATACTCAGAAAGTACAGATAAATTATATACAGGGTCAAAAGCAACCTGTAAGTGTGGAATGGTCTCAAAATACCGAGTTTAAAACAGGTGATTATAAAATCGAGATTTTTAATAATGGTTTTAAAATCGGCGAGGGAACGCGGTCCTTTAAGAAAGGGGGGTTATTTGGCTAATTCATTAACAAGAGAAGGACAACCTTAGATACAAAGAGACTTTCGTAAATCCGAAGGTCTCTTTTTTTTATGCATATTCCTATGAAAAACCCCTCATGGTACCAATTTGCTATTTAGCTGATACAGGAGGTTTGCCGCCCTCAGGAACGAATATCAGCGCGGCAGAATTCAAGCAATATCGTTTCCTTGTTGGTGCAGGCCCGTCATCAAAAACATGCCCGAGGTGAGAACCAGTCTTTGAATCTACCACTTCCAACCTTTCCATTCCATCTGTATTATCCTCCACAAGCCTAACGGCATCGGGATTTATAGGCGCAAAAAAACTTGGCCATCCAGTTCCGGAATTGAATTTAGTATCAGAACTGAAAATAGGTTGCAGAGATCCAGCGGAATAATAAGTGCCCTTTTGATAAAAGTGATCCAACTTACCGGTAAATGATCTTTCAGTTCCTTTTTCTCTTAAAATAAAGTATTGGTCCGGAGTTAGCCTTTGTTTCCAATCTTTATCAGATAATTTCATGGGAAAGCTGGCATTTTCGCTTACAATTTTCGCATCGGGATATTTTGCATTTGCCGTTGAACTGACTTCAGGAAAGGAAATTCTTTTCGTTTGGGATTGCGAACAATTGGTAAGCAATACACAAAATATCATTGCATGGAAATAGCGAAACTTTTTCATATTCTTAATTTTTAAACATATACGATAGAATAGATCATTAAGGATTTTCTCAAATCTTTAATAATACAAAATTAAAAAAGGCTGTGGGGAAAAATCGGGCTGCTTGACTTCAGATTACTTAATTAACTTAAATACCTGAGTGTTATTTCCGCCCTCTACTTTTAGGAAATAAATTCCCGAAGGCAGGTCACCCACTGAAATAGAATTTTTTGCAGACTGAAGCAATTGAACTTTATACAATTTGCCCGTAATGTCGTATAGTCTAACAGTGGTTCCCGCAAGGTCAGCAGGATTGTTGCTCCCGATAAAAATCTGGCTGCTGAAAGGGTTTGGATACACAGTGATCTTTACTGAATTTGTCGTCGTCTCGGCAGGTGTTGTAGTTTCAGTACTGTCAGGTGGGGTCGGGCCACCTTGGGCAAGTAGACTATCACCACAGACAGAAGAATTTAAGAAAGTATTTCTATAACCTCCGAGGGCAAACATGCTCCTCATTTCCATGGCCTGGTCATGCGTAAACATATTCATACATGCATCATTTGTAAAATCCATATAATTCATAAACATATCCCCAAAAGAATTTATAGAGCATGATGAAGTATNNATACGTTTGCTGCGGAGGTGTATCAGCTATTCCGTCATCGCCACATGCTGCATCTCCCCAGGTATGCCTGAGTCCAAGCCAGTGGCCAATTTCATGTGTTATGGTGCGGCCTCTGTCGAAAGGAGCTGAAACATTGCCAATAGTCCCGAAGGCGTCATATTGAATAACTACACCATCACGGTTAGCCGGTGCGCCGGGCATAACTGCATATCCAAGAGTTCCTGATGACAAATTACATACCCAAATGTTCAGGTATTTCTGGGAGTTCCATCCATTATCGCCGCCTGAAGAAGAAAATTTCATATCATCATTTGCCTGGAACATGGTCTGACTGGTATATTTTCTGATAATCCCGGAAGTGTAGTTTCCATTAGTGTCAACCTTGGCAAGACAAAATACTATTCTTGCATCAGCAGCTACGCTGGCAAAAGGGGCTGGAGTATTTATAGCATCCGAATTCAACCTTCTGTAATCATTATTGAGAACTGCAAGCTGGGATAAAATTTGCTGATCACTTAAATTTTGAGCGCTGTTATTATATAAAACGTGAACTATTACTGGAACAGTTATTNNATGTGAAAGCAGACTTGTTCTGCTGGAGATATTCAGTAGTGCCACATCTCTGCGCATCGGCATTTACAATAAATGATACAAGTAAAAAAGTAAAAATGATCCGCATGTAATCCTTGGTTTGTGGTTTCAGAAATCCTTATTGTGTAATAGTAAGCGTAATTACACAGGATACCCGATATGGATTTACATAGGATCGTAGTAATGCAAAGGATAGAGGATAA
>PKYU01000154.1 GCA_003132765.1 Chitinophagaceae bacterium
TTTCCTGGATCAATTTATTTTTTATTTCCGTGTTCATGAGAAACAGTGAGTTTATAGCGTCCTTTCTTCCTGCGGCTGGCCAAAACCTTCCGTCCATTAGCTGTTGACATGCGCTCTCTAAAGCCATGTACACTCTTGCGACGGCGCTTGTGTGGTTGATATGTACGTTTTTTCCCTGGCATTTTCGTTTTATTTTCCTTTAATAAATTTTTTCATTTCTTTCGGCTGGGCACCATCCCTGCTGAATGTGAAAGGGCGGCAAAAATAAGAAAGTATTTTAGATTTCAGGTGAATGATTCTATATTTTTTAATACTTTCTCATGTTAAATCGGCATGGATTGAAACCACTGGTTTTCCGAAAAATATTGTAGAATGCTTATCAAAATCCAAGGTCGAATCTGTTGTATAGAATTGAAGTTGACCGTTTTTACTACATTTCTTTTCAATTTCAGGATGTCTGAATAGGTAATTTTCCAAACTGGAAGCTATTATTTCTCCCTGGGAAACCAATTTAACATTATCCGAAATATACCTTCTTATTTTCTCTTCAAGCAAAGGATAATGCGTACATGCGAGTAAAATCGTATCAATTTCTGGGGAATCAGCGAGCAGAGCCTCTACATCTTTCTTAATGAAATAATCAGCTCCGGGCGATGAATGTTCATTGTTTTCTACTAACGAAACCCATAGAGGACAGGCATGCTGAAATACCTTTAACTTAGGGAAGATTTTTTTTACTTCAATTGGATATGACATTGATTCCACAGTTCCCCTGGTTCCCAGAATGCCAACCTGATTTGTTTTGGTATAATTGCCAATTATTTCGGCAGTTGGCCTTATTACCCCTAAAACCCTTTGTCCGTTACCAATAGTAGGGAGGAACTTTTGCTGAATAGTTCGTAAAGCCTTTGCCGAAGCAGTGTTGCATGCAAGAATAATAAGAGGGCAGCCTTTTTGAAATAACCATTTAACTGATTGCAAAGTGTATTCATATACTGTATCAAAAGACCGGGTTCCATAAGGAGCTCTTGCATTATCCCCCAGGTAAATATAATCGTATGTAGGCATACTCTTTACTATCTGTCTGAGAACTGTAAGCCCTCCATATCCCGAGTCGAAAACGCCTATTGGTGAAAATTTACTCATTTAACAAAATTAAATAAGCCATCCCTTTTTATGAGATGGCTTACATTTTTTTCTTTGCTCTTTATTTCTTTGGCGCTGTAGTTCCGGCANNCAGGCGCAGGTTCTTTTAAGCCAAGTTTCTTTATTACCAGTGGGCCTATATCAGAAGTTGGAGGCATATAAATCATAGCCTCCCTTGGGAAAATATAGGTATACCCATTTTCCTTCGCCACTTCTTCAATAGCAACTTGTAATTTCTTTTGTATAGGTAAAGATAGTTCCTGGCGCTTTTGCTCAAATTGGTTCTGAATTTTTTGATCCATTCCACTCATATCCTGTACCTGTTTTTGAAGGTCTGTTCTTTTTACCTCTTTCAGGCTAGGACTCATAGTGGCAGAATCTTTATAGAATTTCTGGACAGCTTCATTTAAGGCCGTCTTCTGGTCATCAGCATTTTGATACAAGGATTGCTGGTATTGGTTTAGTTGGGTTTGCACTTGTGCACCTTCAGGCATAAGTTGAATGATTTCGTCAGCGCTGATATAGCCGATCTTTTGAGCATTACCTGCAATTGAAAATCCAAACAATCCTGCGGCAACCAAAGTAAGGGTTATGAACTTTTTCATTTTTGTAATAATATTTGTTTTTAATTTAATATTTAAAAATTTTGTTTCAAACTAAATTTCAATAGGCATACTATTAGAATCTACTTGACGCCCATTTCTTTAAGCACATCATCACTCTTGTCAAGTTTTGGGTCGGCAAATATAACGGNNCAAAATAAAATCATATAATTTTGAAGCGGCAAGTTTCTGAACCGCGTTGTAAACCCTGTCCTGTATAGGTTTTATAAGTTCCTGCCTTTTTTTAAATAGATCCCCTTCGTAACCAAATCTTTTTCTCTGGAGATCTTTAAGATTCTTATCTGCGTTAAATAATTCATCTTCTCTCTTTTTCTTTAGATCATCGCTTAGCATAACTTGCTCTGCATCATATTCCTTGTACATTCTGTCGAGATCTGCTGATTTTTTATCAATTTCCTGTTGCCACTGCTGGCTAAACTGGTCCAGCTTCAACTGGGCAGCTTTATATTCCGGGAGTTTTGCAAGAATATATTTCGAATCAATTACAGCATAACGTTGTGCAAATAAATAGGTGTTAACAGAAAAACATATTATAAGTAATATTACTATTTTTTTCATTTGGATCTTATTTTGCAGGCATTTTCTCATTACTCAGGTTCCTGGCCCAGCATAAAAGTAAATTTAGCCGCTCCTTTAAGTCCAGTGGTTGATGAATTTATTCTGTCTAAACCCACACCGTAATCGAAACCTAAAAGTCCGAACATTGGCAGGAAAAAGCGCATTCCCAAACCGACTGATCTGCGTAATTTAAAAGGATTATAGTCCTTAAAACTATACCAACCGTTTGCTGCTTCGAAAAAAGCAAGTCCGTAAATCGTACTGCTTGCTCCGGTAGTAAACGGATATCTCATTTCAAGAGTATATTTATTAAAAATAGTAAAAAAAGTTTTTGCAGTAGTAATATCTGGATTTATGGTTGGATCAGAATTGTCATATACGGGGTATCCCCTGTGTGAAATAATATCGTATCCTAACAAACCATAATTATTGCTTAAGCCTGCATCTCCAAGTTGAAATCTTTCAAATGGTGAAGCAATAGTCTTATTGGTATAGTTGCTCAGGAAGCCATATTTGGCTGCAGCTCTCAAAACAAATTGTTTGTTTTTATCCGGCCCACGACCCTTCCCTATTGGAATAAACCACTCAACATTCATTTTCTCTTTGTGAAATTCCACCAATTTATATTGGTCATCAAGAGTCTGGGTTTTATAATAATTTGCGGAGTTAAACAATGAATATGGCGGCGTTAACTGGGCACTAAGTATAAAATTGGAGCCTGATGTTGGAAAAATCGGATTTGGTCCTGCAGAATTTCTGGCTAGGGTTATCTTAAGGCTAATATTAGTAGAAATCCCACTGTTCAATCCCGGGAAAATATTATAATTTTTGAGATAATACCGTTGATAACTCAATTGATAAATAAGTGAAAAGTAATCATCCGGCCATTTTAATTGTTTTCCAAGAGATAAACTTACTCCGGTTGTTCTAATAAATGAAGAATCTGCATAGGAACGATCATAAACTCCTAAGCGATTATACGCATTTGCATATTTAGTGTCGTAGTACCCTATTGTCAATGAATTACGTTTCTTTCCTCCCAGCCATGGTTCAGTAAAAGAAAAATTGTAGGACCTGAATTGTCTGCCATTGCTTTGTCCTCTTAAACTTAATTTCTGTCCATCTCCGCTAGGCAGAGGATCCCAGCTTTTTTTATTAAATATGTTATAAATCGAAAAATTATTAAAAGTAACTCCCAGCGTTCCTGTTAAGCCAATGCCTCCCCCGAATCCGGCAGAAAGTTCCAGTTGGTCAGACGATTTCTCTTCAAGCCCCCAGGTAATATCCACAGTTCCGTCATCAGTATTGGGAACAATACCAGGATTTATTTTTTCAGGGTTGAAATAACCAAGTTTTGAAAGTTCGCGTTGCGTCCAGATAATATCCTGCCGACTGAATTTTTCTCCGGGAACTGTGCGAAGTTCCCGTCGTATTACATAATCTTTGGTCTTTGCATTTCCTGTTATATTTACTTTTCCAATAGTGGCTTGCGGCCCTTCCACTATTCTGATTTCATGATCAATTGTATCATTATATACGGCAGTTTCAATAGGGTTAATCGTGAAAAATAAATATCCATCATCCATGTATAAACTGCTAATGTCGCCACCTTCCGGTGATGGTTGTTTTCCTAATCTTTTGTTTAGCGTTTCAGCATTGTAAATATCTCCCTTTTTAATCCCCAATATCAGGCTGAGTATTGAATCTGAATATTTGGTATTTCCTTTCCAGGTCATTTTTCCAAAATAATAACGATGACCTTCATTTACTTTGATGGCTACATCAAGATTTCCATGATCATTGTAGGTAGTGTCGTTAACTATTACTGCATCGCGAAAACCCAGTGAATTATAATAATCTAAAATACTTTGTTTGTCCTCATTGTATTTTTTTTCATTAAATTTTGCCGAGCTCAGTTTGAATCGAAAATAAGGATCAAGAAGTTCTTTCGTTTTTGAAGGAATCAAATATCCATTAGATCGCAGGTATTCATTAAAAGTAATTTTATGGTTTTTTCCTGAGTCAAAAACATTTTCATCAGATGTAGGAAACAAGGTGAACCTGCTCATTTCTTTTGTTCCTTTCATTTTTTTTTGCAGCTTCTGATTTTTAACTGATTCATTGCCGGAAAAATAGATTTGATTTATCCGAACTTTAGCATTTTTATTAATAGAAAATACAATATTTACGGCATTTGTTGCATTAGGGTCTTTCGTTTCAACTACTTTAACGTCAACATTTCTAAATCCTTTTTCCACAAAAAATTTCTTAATTATCACTATTGCCGACTTTTTCATATTCTCTGTAACCCGGTTGGTCCTTCCTTTTTCCAGACCCAATTTTGGTGTCAAATCATCTGATTCTCCTTTGCTTATGCCCCTGAATTTGAAATTTGAGAGGGTTGGGCGGTCGGTAATATTTATTTCTACGGAGAGTTTGTTGCCTACAAGGTTAGTAAAATAAACCTGGACATCTGAAACCAGGTTTTGCTTCCACAAATTGTTGATAGCCTTGGAAAAATTGTCTCCTCCAGGAATCATCACCTTGTCGCCAACTGCAATTCCCGAAATGGAAATGATCAGGTTCGGATCAAACGACTTTGTACCCGTCACTTTTATATCAGAGATTACATATTCTTTAGGTGATTTTGAGTTGAAAATATTTTCAAGAGCAACATTTACTGAAACAGGAACCGAATCATGAACAACCTGTGAGGTGGCATTTGTTTTGGTTGTAACAGCTACAATTACTAAAAATAAGATCTTGTAGATCTTGTGCATCAAATCAGTTTTTATCAGGCGGCAAGTTAAAAGCAATATTCAAAAGTATTTGTTAAATGAACCTTAAAGGAAATGGCCGAAGATGCTGAAAATGAACAATAATGGGCATTAGATTGTGATTATCTTGTATCCGTTTAAAGTTGTTCACTTGTTTTTCCAAAACGTCTTTCACGGTTTTGATAATCCAGTATTGCCTCGTATAAATTTTCCTTTC
>PKYU01000214.1 GCA_003132765.1 Chitinophagaceae bacterium
AAAAAAGATCGGATTCCTTTGAGAAAATATATAACTTTCAAGAATATATGTATATCTACCCAAAGTATCCCATTCGTTTCCTGATTTCATTTTCAGCGTCTTTGCCAGCCCATTTATTACATAGATAAAGTCCGAGATCGATCGACGAAGTTACGGCCCCGGTAGTTATCACATTATTTTCTTCAACGATTCTGTCTGTCTCTACTTTCTTGCAATAAGGTCTTAAGGATTCATATTCCTGGTAATTGGTCGTCGCCTTTTTCCCTTCCAAAAAGCCTGCTGCGCCAAGGATTAGGCTACCTGTGCAAATGGAAATTTTGAGAGACGCCTTCTTAGCAGTTTGTATCCATTTAACAAAATTGGGGTCGAATTGTAATTTCCTGGTTCCAAAACCACCGGGAATGNNGAATGATGATAACATCATATCCATTAAGAGATGGTTTAATTTCAGTGGGGATAATTTCAAGTCCGAAATTATCTTTGGCCTTGCCTGAATAAGAACAAATATCCCAAGATAAGTGCGGGATGTAATTTAGAGATTTCAATCTGCTTATTGGATCATAAATTCCAACGAAGTCCAGCCAGGTAATTCCGTTAAAAATTATATACGCGATTTTCATAATACCTGTTTATAGGGTACAATCAACTCAAAAATATCCCAATCTTTTCATCAAATTTACGTTCCCGGAAAAATATTTCTTCAAGCCTGATTAAAGGCCATCAGGAATTACATTACAAATCATTTGCCAGATGAGTGAATATCCTTACTCCACTTGCGATTCTTATAAATTATATTCAATCTTTCGATGTGGAGCATATAGTTCAATTTTCTTTTTGAGATCGCCCGGACGGAAAGGTTTTAATACGTAATCNNGTAATCATTAAATCCCGATTCAGTTATTAGTGAATCCATATTTTCCAACAGGGCTGCAGTGAAGGCTATTATGGGGGTTTTAGTATCCGTTTCACGGATTTTTTTCAGAGCAGTATAGCCATCCATTTCGGGCATTTCAAGGTCCATTAGAATTAAATCAAATTTGTGGTATTTCAATAATTCAAGAGCATGCACCCCATTTCTTGCTTCTTTTATGCGAATTTCCCATTTGAGAAGGAAGCTTCTTAATATGCCTGCATTTATTTCATTATCTTCTACCATTAAGNNGGATATCAGGCAGCACTCCATCGTTGGGTATTTCCTGCTTTGCTTTTACTGGTTCAGGTGCCAGCTCGAATTTGGCTGTGAAATAGAAACGAGAGCCTTTTTCCAATTCGCTTTCTACTTGTAATTTACCTCCAAAGGCATTCACCAGTTTTTCACTTATGGTAAGTCCGAGGCCCGTGCCATCAAATCTCCTTAAATCATTATCATTTACCTGGACGAAATCGTAAAAAATTTCCTGGTGCTTCTCTTTTGGAATGCCGATACCAGTGTCTTCAACTTCAAAAGATAGTGTAACACTTTTTTCTGTAAGTTCTTCTACGGTTACATTAAGCATCACATGTCCGGAAATGGTAAACTTTAGTGCATTAGATAAAAGGTTCGCGAGCACCTGTCTCAGTTTTACCTGGTCGCTTAATACATTGATCGTTCCGATACGTGGATCATGGGTGAATAAAAGCTCGATCTTCTTTCTTTCATATTCATTTGCAAAAGATTTCGTTAACTTATCCAAACTTTCCTTCATATTGAATACATGCTTATTGAGCTCAAGCTTTCCAGCATCTATTTTGCTGAAATCAAGTATATCATTTATTATTCCGAGCATGTGTTCAGATGAATGACGGAGAATATTGATGTGGTTTATGATATTATCCGGAAGATTATTTTCAGTTAAAATAAGGTTTGAGGTACCAATAATTCCATTAAGTGGGGTGCGAAGTTCATGACTCATATTGCTTAAAAAACGGGCCTTTGCCTTCGCAGCTTTTTCCATCTTTTCTTTATAAATAACCAAGTCTTCTTTTGCTTTGATGATTTCAGTTATGTTCCTGATCGTAAGCAGCAGGAATTGCTTGTCTTCTTTTACAAATGAGAAGCTTTTTAAAATCACGTCAAAACGCTTTTTTGTATAGTTTAAAAAAGTTGCTTCACCCGTCCAATCATCAGGAATTTTATTCATCAACAATTCAAGGTTTTCGCTGTCTTCAGCCAGGTAGCGCATCATTATCTGTGATATATAAAGACCGTGAAAATTAATAGTATCAGGCAAATCAAACATTTTAACCAGGCTTTCGTTGTAATCATCTATTTCCAGCGTTTCCTTTTCAAATATTATATAGCCATCCATATAAGAATGAAAAAGTGCTTCCTGGTAAGTAGATTCTTTTGAGATCTTTCTATATGAAGGGTGTAATAATAAGTAATTAGTTATAAGTAAGCAAGAGAATATGAGCGAGGCTATAAATCTAAATGTAAATAAAATTCCTCCGGCAGATATTTCAGCAGCCGGGTGAAAAACAGCGTATTGAATAATTCCAATCGCTGAGATAAATAATACAATTAAAGTTAAAAATTGAAATCTCTTTTTGTTAGCAACGGTAGTGCTGCTGTTAATATATCCCAGCGTAACCGGGAAGAAATAAAAGCAGCTACCCCCAAAGAAGCCATTTTTCAGGAAAATGAAAGAGAGAATTGCAGTAGAAATAGTGAATACCATCATGGGTAAAATTTCTTTCTTATTTCCTTTCTGCAGGGATAAAAAGAACGCTGTATATAATATGCCAATGGATNNCAAATGGAATCAAGGTAACTTTTGAGATATATTAGTAAGGCAGTATCAACCAGAATAATTAAAAAGAAAGAGGCAATTGCAGTAGATAGCGTGAAGGAATAAAGTTTAGACTTTCCTTCAAGGATGCTTTTGGGTTTCACTTGGATATGGTTTTAATTATTGGGTTAACAATTTAACGTTGATTAAATTGTATCTGCCTGGAATTAAACGAATACATAGATATTTTATTGGATTTTTCTCAAAAAATGATTAAATCAGATACTACGGAAGCTTTCCGGACGTTATGTTTCGAAACCAACCTATGAATTTAGTTGAATTTACATTCGATGACCGATTAGACACCGATTTTCTGAATGAATTATACGGTGGTGATAAAGAACACGCAACCATGGTGTTTGAGCAATTCCTAAAAGAAATTCACGTTCAATTAAAAGAGATAGACGATAGTTATAATTCAGGTAATTCTTAATTACTAAGGCAAAAAGTACACAAACTTAAACCTGTATTCAGCTTTGTAGGACTAACATGGCTGACAGGCAAAGCTGAGGCAATTGAAAATCAATGTAAGCAAAATGATAACCAGGTTACCAAGGATCAATTATACAAAGATTTTAAAAAAAATATTCTTGAATTCATTCCAATAATTGAAAATGAATTAGTAAAACTCAAAGAATAATCAGAATAAAGTACCCCCTATGAAACCAAAAGCTATCATTGTTGATGACGAACCATTAGCCAGGAGCTTCCTGGAGCGCTATTGCGAAAAGAACGGAAACCTGGAAGTGGCCGGTTCCTTTCCAAGTGCAGCTACTGGCCTGGAGTTTCTCAAATTGAATGAAATAGACATCCTCTTTCTTGATGTGGAAATGCCTGATATCACCGGGTTTCAAATGCTGGACCAATTGCAGTATATGCCAAAGATCATTCTAACTACATCAAAGACAGATTATGCCTTCGATGCATTTCAGTATAACGTGGCAGACTACCTTAAAAAACCCTTTACTTTTAACCGGTTCCAGGAGGCAGTTGCAAAAGTGATCGACAGAGATGTCGTTACTAAAACAGAGGCAAAACAGGATGATATTTACATCAAATCTGAAGGGAAGTTTACACGGCTTAATTACCACGATATTCTTTATATCGAAAGCGTAGGCGATTATGTAAAGTATATTACGAATTCCAAGCATTACCTTACTCACAGTACGCTNNGTAGAAGAAAAAATGAACAGGGATCATTTTATGAAAGTGCACCGGTCCTACATAGTAAACTTGCACAAAATAAAGGATATCCAGGATTACTCATTAGTAATAGAAGGTAAGGTAATCCCTATCAGTAAGGTACATAAGCCTGATGTAATGCAGAGGATAAAAGTAGTTTAGGAGTATTTTGCCTGGTAAGATTGCTATTTTCAAATCGTATTTTTTCAACTTTATTATTCGAGTATCCCTAATGGGATATTTTATTTTTTACGTTATCGAATTTTCCTTACCATTCGTCGAAGATTACAATCTATCTACCGAAAAGAATCAAATTAGGAATCATAATTTTACATCTTTGTATCAGAAATCAAGGATAAGCTTTAAAATCCAAATTCAGAAAAAACAAAAAATCCAAATCCAAACAAGACCAAAAAATTAAAGATCCAAA
>PKYU01000190.1 GCA_003132765.1 Chitinophagaceae bacterium
GTAAGAAGTCCGGCAAGATCGCCTGGTTTTTCAATAACAGGTCCGCTGGTTTCTTTGATACTTACGCCTAGTTCATTAGCTACAATTCGGCTAAGAGTAGTTTTTCCCAAACCGGGAGGACCATGGAAAAGAATATGGTCAAGCGCCTCATTTCGCAATTTTGCCGCCTTAATAAATATTCGAAGATTTTCAATTATCTGGGTTTGCCCGCTAAATTCTTCAATTACTGCAGGGCGTATGTTATTTTCAAACTCCTTATCAGCCGGCGATAATATTTGCTTGTCTGTATTTAGATTTTGATTAGGCATTACTCATCTTTATCAACTTTGTAAAACTAAAACTTATTTATTATACAGATGATAAAATCCGGCCAACCTCTTCCTGGTTAATTGATTGAGTTCAACGAATAGATTAAATAGGTTTAATGGTTTTCGAAATTCGTATAATATCCGGTTAAATCATAAGAAAGTAAAGTAATAAAAACGAAAACCCAGCCTTTCACCATTCAATTTCACCATTGATAAAAGGAATATCTTAAAACAATATAATAGCCGTTAATTTTACAGATGCGTAAGGCTTCAGTTCGTTATTGGGTTTGCCAGGTGTTAGGGTGGGGTGGATGGACTTCGCTCACACTTTTTTTTATTTTTCTCTATGCGAGTGATATGTATCTCAATCCTCCTGCAAAGAGANNTTTGTCCTCCTGATTGAGTTCCTGATCAATATATTTTCAACCCACTTATTGAGATTTGGTCTGCTAAAGATCAACTGGATTAGGTTTTCCCAAAACCGCGTCATATTACTTTTCATTGTCGGCGTTACTGTTACAGGCCTCCTAAGTTATTACGGGGCAAAAATAACTGCAAGGGTTTCCGGGTTTTCACTCGTACAATATGAAAAAAATGAAGACTTTCAAACTGCTGTAGCAAAGGAAAAAGCGCTGAATCTTGCAGGAACGAATTATTTTGTCAATATTGCTAATTCCCCTAATGACTCAATTACTTCGGCAACAGTTCTGAATATTAAGAGAAGTACGGGGTGGTATAGAGATCAAAATGGAACCTGGCAATACGAAGATCCTCACAAAGGGAGATACTGGTGGGATCTGATTTTCACGTTCATTTTAATTGCTCTTTGGTTATTGCTTTATATGGTTTGGCATTACCTGGAACGAAACCGAAAAGATGAAGTTGATAAACTGAACCTTGAAAAAACAGTAAAAGAATTGGAGTTAAATACTATTAAGTCCCATATAAACCCCCATTTCATTTTTAATTCCTTAAACAGCATCAGGGCCCTGGTTGATGAAAATCCCCAGCGGGCAAGAACAGCGATTACAGAACTTTCTAATATTTTGCGGAGCAGTATGCAGGTTGAGAAAATGGAAACTGTCCCTTTGCATAAGGAATTGGATATTGTGAAAGATTATCTTGCGCTGGAACATATGAGGTTTGAAGAAAGACTAAAATTTGAATTGGACATTGATGAAGATACCCTGGATCAGCCTTTACCTCCAATGATGTTACAGACACTTGTTGAAAATGCCATAAAACATGGTATCAGTAAAAGAATTAAGGGTGGGGTAGTAAAAATAATTTCAAAATATACTGACGACCATTTTGAACTTATTGTCCGCAATACAGATCCCGNNCCGCGACAGGTTGAATTTTTTATTTCAGGGTAAGGCAGATTTCCAAATCAGAAGAATAAACGGGAGCGAAGTAGAGGCAAAAATCGTTATGCCGGCAAATTTAAACATTGTAAATGCCAGGTAGTGCTTTAACGGCTTACTTATAGGGATTAATTCTACCATTTGGGTGAAAAGTTCGCATTCTTAAAAATATTTAAATATGCAAAGAGCAGTTATTATTGATGATGAACGCCTTGCCAGGAATGAGTTAAGAAAGTTATTGCTGGAATTTCCTGAAGTTGAGGTGGTTGGAGAAGCAACCAATGCAAATGAAGGAATAGAAAAAATCGAGAGTCTCAATCCGGATATCGTATTTCTGGACATACAAATGCCGGGTAAGACAGGATTTGATATGCTTACTGAAATTGACAAAGTTCCTCACATAATATTTGTCACTGCCTATGACGAATATGCTTTGAAGGCTTTTGAAGTAAATGCCCTGGACTATTTGATGAAGCCGGTAGAGCCCAAGCGGCTTGCAGATGCTCTACTAAAAGTGAAGCAAAAGGATGAAGAAGAATTACTTTCCTATACTAACAGGGGATTATTGCGGGAAACAGACCAGGTTTTTGTAAAAGACGGCGAAAGATGCTGGTTTGTAAAATTATCGGATGTCCGGCTATTTGAAAGTGTGGGAAATTATGCCAAGGTTTTCTTTGGTACCAATAAACCACTTATCCTTAAATCTTTGAATGCTTTGGAAGAACGGCTGGATGAAAAAGTTTTTTTTAGGGCTAACAGGAAACATATAATTAACCTGCGCATGATTGATAAAATAGAACCCTATTTCAATGGTGGGTTATTGATAGATTTATCCGGTGGGGAAAAAATCGAAGTGAGCCGGAGACAGGCGGTCAAATTTAAGGAAATGATGAGTTTGTGACCTCAATTCCGGTGCATTGAAAGTATCTTTATGGAAATTTTTACATATAAAATCTCATGAAAAAAATCATTGCTTTTTGGTTTTTAATTTCATGTGTATCCTGTAAAAGCAATAATCATGAAACACCATCAACTGGAGAAAATTCTGATAGCTTACATCAGTTGCTTCAAAAATATGCACCCGGTCTTGGCGAAATAATGGGTGGTATTCAAACACATCATGCAAAACTTTGGTATGCCGGAATAAACGACAATTGGAAACTGGCTCAATATGAAAGTGATGAATTAAAGGAAAGATTTGTGCAGGCTACGCAGGTTGAAACAGAAAGAACCGAAGTAAAAATGGTACCGATGATGTATCCGGCTAATGATAGCATTAACGATGCTATCGGTCGTAAAAATTTAGATCAATTTAAATCAGGGTTCAAATTGCTTACGGCTTCATGCAATAGCTGCCATAGAGCCAATAATTTCGAATTTAACATTATCACGATTCCTACAGCGCCTCCGGTAAGCAACCAGGATTTTAAAGTGCATTAAGAGGTATAGGATCATTCCTAATCAAGAAGATTTTTTTGAAAGATTTTATTTTTAAAGGGGATTTGAGAAACCTTCCTGGTTTTTCATGCTTTTTAGCCAACATTCACAGCCACCGAGTGCACTGCAGCTGACATCTCATGTATAAGGTTCTCATCTTTTTCAATAGCGTTTCCTACAACTATCACGTCAGCTCCAGCTTTGCAATTTAGATATGCTTTTTCGGGGTCTGTAATACCTCCGCCCACAATTAAAGGGACTTCAATACAATCGGCAACTTTTTCGATCATGCTTTCTGTAATAGGTATTTTTGCTCCGCTGCCGGCATCCATATAGATCAGTTTCATACCAAGCATTTCGCCCGCCATAGCGGTGCACATGGCAATTTCATTTTTATCAGCAGGTATAGGCGTTGCGTTTGAAATATACGAAACAGTAGTTAGT
>PKYU01000038.1 GCA_003132765.1 Chitinophagaceae bacterium
TTAATCAGAAATTTTTTGATGCATACCGTGCATTTGAAAAATCAGGAACCAGTTTATTACAGTCTATTTCTCTTTATCTGAATTTGAATGAGCGCTTTTTTGATGAATTTTTAAGAGAGGGGAATTCTATATTGCGCGCTATTCATTATCCGCCAATTACTATAGAACCAAAAAGCTCTATCCGGGCAGAACAACATGAAGATATCAATCTAATTACTCTGCTGGTTGGAGCCTCAGCAGGTGGTTTACAAATTCTAACNNTTTTCTATTCCATTTTTCCTTCACCCTAAATCATCGATGAGCCTTGCCGCTCTTGAAAGCTGTATTGATAAAGATCATCCAAAGGTGTATGAAGATATTACAGCAGGTAAATATCTTGATGAGCGGCTGAGAGAAATTGGTTTAAAAAAATAGTCTCTGAGGTAATTTGTCCGGAATATTATCAAGAGAAGAGAAATTAAACCAGGTCAAAAATGATTGTTTTTCTTATTCATATTATTGATTTCAAATGGTATTGTTTAGACACGTTCCTTTTTTAAAGGCTGTTTTTTTGTATACAATTTCTGCATTTGGCGGACCACAGGGCCATTTAGGAATGATGATGAAAACCTTTGTAGATGGAAGACGTGACGTAACTAAGGAGGAATTAATGGAATATCTTGCCTTTTGCCAGCTCTTGCCTGGTGCCACGTCAACCCAAACATTAACGTTAATAGGTTATAAGCGAGGTGGCGTTCCTTTGGCTATTCTAACACTGATAATCTGGATATTGCCCGCGAGTATATTGATGAGCGTCTTTTCCTTTTTGGTCTATTATGTAAATACCTACCATGTAAGTCTGAATATTTTTGCTTTTGTACAACCAATGGCAGTTGGTTTTATTGCATTTGCTGCTTTCAAAATGTATAAAATTTCTATTAAAAGCACTATAACCTATGTAATAATGATGGTAGGCCTGTTTGCTACTTACTTTCTTTTTAAAACGCCCTGGGTATTTCCAATTCTTATTATTTTAGGAGGTGTTGTTACAAATTTTAGTGATAAACGGATTCCTCAAAAAGAAAATATCAGACCCAAACAAATAAAATGGACTAATATCTGGTTATTTGTGCTGTTGTTTCTAATCGTTGGTTTCTTGAGTGAACTGGCAAGAAGAAATGATTGGGAAAATAAAAGGGCATTTAATTTCACGGAAAACGTTTATCGGTTTGGAAGCCTGGTTTTTGGCGGGGGGGATGTTCTTATGCCAATGATGTATGAACAGTATGTAGTAAGAAAGAAAACCCAATACATGACTAAAGAGGAATATCTGACCGGATGGGGTTTGGTTAGGGCCATTCCAGGGCCTGTATTTTCAGTAGCTTCATATACGGGTGGTATGATTTTAAGAGATAAAGGAAGGGAGATGCAGGTGGTTGGTTGTATTATTGGATGTATTGGAATTTTTCTGCCCAGTGCATTACTGGTACTATTTTTTTACCCGGTTTGGCACAATTTGAAAAAGTATGTTATAGTATTCAGGGCACTTGAGGGCATTAATGCCGTGGTAGTGGGTATCATGTGGGCTGCATTTTTATACCTTTTGAAAGACATATCAATTTCCGCATTTAATACAGTGAGTTTCATCAATTTTTTTGTAATTATCGGAACATTCATATTATTAACTTTCACAAAAATCCGGTCACCTTATATTGTCTTCGGATGCCTGATTCTTGGTTTACTGATTTGATTGATCCTTATAATATACCTGGTTTTCAATTTCGTTTTTTACAATGTCCGGTACCAGGAATCTGATTGATTTTTTTTTCTTTATCAAATAACGTATAAGCGTACTCGAAATTTCGAGCAAAGGCGCGTTCAAAATAAATACTTTCGGCACAACCAAATCCTTTAATAAAAACCCTCTCCTTTGATAAATGTAAAATTTATAGTCCCTCAATAATACTTCGTAATTTTTCCATCTGCGTATGTTGCTAAAACTATCACTCCCCATAATGATTGAAAAGTCATATTTAGGATATTTTTCAGACAAATAGGTGAGCGTATTAACAGTGTAAGATGGCTTCGGAAGTCTAAATTCAACATTTGATGTTCGAAGTTTTTTTTCTCCATCAATTGCAAGATCTATTAAATGTTTTCGATGTTGCTCATTTAAAAGGGTTCTTTCCTTTTTTAATGGATTTTGTGGGGATATGACGAACCAAACCTCGTCAAGTAACGTATTGTTAGCTACATAATTAGCAATAATAAGATGGCCTATATGTATAGGATTAAAAGAGCCAAAGTACAATCCAACTTTCACCTAAAATATTGATTATAATTTACTTATATAATTTCAACATTAATCTTTGCTGCTTCATCAAGCCGAAGACTAAGGGAATATCCTGCAACCATAATATAAATTGGATCGCCAAATGGAGCTTTCTTCCAAACGGTAATTTCTTCTTCCGGAAGGCATCCCATTTCCATTAATTTCAGAATGATTTCGTCATTTTCAAATGACTTAATTTTTACTTTTGTCCCCGGTTTTATCTGCGATAAATTCATAATTATAAACTGAAAGCAAATATATCATTCATCTTTTGTACTTCATTTCGATTATAGAAATACTACATTTTGGGAACAATCATATTCAGCAATCATTGCATTTCTCCACCAATAAAGGATAAACCTAAATTAAAAAAAATTCTTTGCTCTATTTTTAAAAATGAAAAGGTTGAATTCAAGAGAGTTGAATTTATTTTTTGCAAGGATGATTACTTGTTGAAGCTTAATCAACAATATCTTGGGCATGATACTTATACAGATATTTTGACTTTTACTTTGTCGTCAAAGGAAGAATCACTTTTTTCTGAGATATATGTTAGTATTGATAGGGTACAAGAAAATGCTNNTCATTTATGTGGGTACTCAGATCATTCGGCCTCTGAAAAGAAGAAAATGCGGGAAAAAGAAGATTTTTACCTCGATAAATTGCGTTTCACGTGAAACGTTTCATGTGAAACAGTCTTCCTTCTCTTTTCAATTTAGGTAAATTTGCAGAATGTTTCC